>JAAYBK010000119.1 GCA_012718885.1 Ruminococcus sp.
AATCTATTGTACGGCCTATCTGTTTACCGTGTACCGCTTTTCCGAAAATAGTGTAGTCTGCTCCGAGAAGCTGTGCGGCCTTTTCCGGCCTTCCGCTGCTGAGCAGTTCCCTTATCCTGTTGGAAGAGACATTCTCTCCGTCAGCAGTAACATCCTCCGCCAGCTCGGCAGTGAAGCCGAACCTTTTTCCCAGCTCTGCCAGCTCTCCGATACCGCAGGAAGCGTTTCTTCCGAAGCGGAAATCCCTGCCACAGACCACACAGGACGCACGAAGTCTCTCTGAAAGTATCCTGCCTGCGAAATCCTCACCGGAAAGATCCTTCAGGCTGCTGAAATCCTCGCTGATGACATCATCTATCCCCAGCGAGCGTATCAGTCGCTCCTTGTAGCTGTCAGTATAAATATACTCTATCCTGCGTCCCTGTTTAAAGGAAAGGGAAGTATTCCTGAAAGTGAATACTGTCGGTACAAGCCCTGTGGAAGCAAGTTCCGCAGGCCTGCTTATAACGGCTCTGTGTCCCAGGTGTACTCCGTCAAAAAGTCCCAGGGCAACAGCTCTTTTTCCAGTCATCTGCTCACCCCAGATTCTTTCCCACACGCAGCAGGCCGTTCTCACGGTCAGTGACGGCTGTGCCGAAAAAAGTACCATCCTGGGCATATACCCGGTAGGTATCGCTGTCAGGGCGTATCCCCCTGACTCTTGCAATATCAAGCTTTACTCCGTTGCGGTACATCCTTGCCTGTGCTTCGCCCAGCACCAGCTTCGGCAGTGAAGCGAACACCTTGTCTGTGGGCAGGAGCAATGTCTCCAGCCTGTCCTCATCCTTTGCCTGCTGTATCTCATCAAAGGTAAAACAGTCAGCAAGAGTGAAGCCGCAGGATGAAGTTCTCACAAGAGAGGTCATTATTCCTCCGCAGCCAAGCTTTTCGCCGATATCATTTATAATAGTACGGATATATGTGCCCTTTCCGCAGACTATCTCCAGCTTTCCCTCACGGCTGTCCGGATCGTACTCCGGCAGTCTCAGGGTGCTGACCTCGATCTGCCTTGCCTCACGCTCTACCTCTATCCCCTGTCTTGCCAGGTCATAGAGACGCTTTCCGCCCACCTGTACTGCTGAGTACATAGGCGGGAGCTGCATGATATTGCCTGTGAAGTACGGCAGGACAGCTTCAAGCTCATCCCTGCTCACAGAACGGTCAGACGCAGCCTTCACCTCGCCCCATACATCCTGTGTATCGGATGTGCAGCCAAGGCGGAAGCCTGCCAGATAGCTTTTGGTATTGTCGGGCATTATATCACAGGCCTTCGTTGCATTTCCCACGAATACCGGCAGAACGCCTGTAGCCATAGGATCGAGGGTCCCGCCGTGGCCAAGCCTTTTCATACCGAGTATCCCCCGGAGCTTTGCCACAACGTCAAAGGAAGTGAAGTCCTGCGGTTTGTTTACGCATAAAATACCGTTCATCAGCCCAGCGCCCTTTCAACTGCTGCCGTCAGCAGCTTCTTTGCGCTTTCCAGGTCGCCTTCAACGGTACAGCCGGCAGCCTTTGCATGACCGCCGCCGCCAAGCTCCTGACATATTGCGGATACGTTCACATCGTATGCCGAGCGGAATGAGCATTTATATACACCGTCCGGACGCTCACGCATGAGTATGCCCACCTCGGTATTCTCAAGCTGTATAGTCAGCGGAGCAAAGCCCTCCAGCTCCTCCATTTCTATGCCCATATCCTTCATCATGTCCTGAGTCACAGCGATTATAGCAAGCTTTCCGCCTAAATAAAGCTCCATGAGCTCGTTGATCCTGCTCTCAAGCTTCATCCTGCCCTCTGATTTCACATCGAACATATAGCGGTTGATGCGGGCGAAATTTATATCGTACCTTCTCATCATCTCCGCAGCTATCTCGTGTGCTCTTGGGGTAGTGCAGTCGTACTTGAAGCAGCCTGAATCCGTGGCGATGCCTGTATAAAGGCACATAGCACAGTGCCTTGTGATCTTCACGCCCATGAACTCAGCCAGGGTGTATATTATCTCACAGGCAGCCGTAGCCTCTCCGTGGAGGAGAGTCTTCTCCGCATAGTTCTTGTTGGAGATATGGTGATCGATACAGAGCTGTACCTTGCTGCCGTAGATATCCTCATATCTGCCCATGAGCTTTGTATCAGCGATATCAACAGCGATGACGGTCTGCGGCTCAAACTCCTCGCCTGCACCGGTCTCTGTCAGAAAATCGTATCTTTTCGGGAACTCGTCATGGCACACTACCCTGCTGCGGATGCCAAGCTGCTCAAGGATATCCTTGAGACCGAAGCCTGCTCCGATGCAGTCTCCGTCCGGGTTACGGTGAGTGATGATGACAGCGTCCTTACAGTTGCGGAGAAACGTCTCCGCCTCACTGAAACCGATAAACATTGTCATTCCTCCCCGCTTTCGCTGCCGGCATTGAGCTTATTGAGCTTACGACTTATCTCAGCGCTTCTCTCTATGGAGTTATCGGCAACGAAGGTAAGCTCAGGAGATTTCCTCATTTTAAGCCTTGCAAAAAGCTCCCTGCGGATGAAGCCGGATGCGTTTTTCAGTCCCTTTACGGATTCGACTGTACGCTCCATGCCCTCAAAGCTGGAAACATAGACCTTGCAGGAGGACATATCTCCGGAGAGATCAGCCCTTACCACAGTCAGCATCTTATCTATCCTCGGATCCTTAAGTTCACGGAGGATAGCTGTAAGTTCTCTTTTTATATCCTCAGCCATGCGGCTGTTCTTGAAATTAGGCATTTTACTCCTTTCGACCTCACAGGTTCACTGTAAATCCGCCGCCGGAGGTCTCCTCATGTTTTTCTTTATCCGCAGAGGAATTTCCGTCAGTATCTTCTGTCTTCTCTTCCTTGCTGCTGTCCTCGGCAGTCTCTTTCTTGACCTCAGCCTTATTTTCCTCAGCCTCAGCCTTATCCTCAGTCTTCTGCTCATCGAAGAATCCATTGGTGAACATAGCTGAGCTGAAAGCCTCGTCCTCGGCAGAAACGCTGTAATCGGGGATATCATCATCGCCCTCTTCGCCGTAGTAGATATCTGCATAGAGTCCGTATTCCGGCTCCAGCTCAACATCACGTACAGGGCGCTCTATGCCCATAAGATCGTCGACTACCTCTTCAGGTTCTTCCATAGCGCTGCACTGTCCGAGAAGGATCTTCTTTACCGACTGGAAGAAGAAGATATCTATCGGTCCGAAATCGTCCCATGCCAGTGCCTCGTTGCAGTACTGCAGCATATCGGCAGTACTCATTCTGCTGTTATCCATTTTGGTCTGACCCCCTATTCTTGATAATGATAAATGGTGAAAAAGTGAATAGTGAACAGCGTTGCCCCATCAGGGGCGTATGCGGATCAGTGATCCGCAGCCGCAGCGCCGATCAACAGATCGCTCAGTCCTCACGGTACTCCTCGACCATATAGGTCTCGAAGATATCGCCTTCCTTGACATCGCTGAACTTTTCGAGGCTGATACCGCACTCGTATCCCTCAGCAACATCCTTTACATCGTCCTTGAATCTCTTAAGGCCTGAGATCTTATCATCAGCAATGATGATACCGTCACGGACTACTCTTACCTGACAGCCTCTTGTAGCCTTACCGCTGAGTACGTAGCTTCCTGCTACCATACCAACGTTGGATATCTTGTATACCTGACGTACCTCTACACGGCCAAGCTCAACATCCCTGAACTTAGGAGCGAGCATACCCTTCATAGCTGTGGAGATCTCCTCGATAGCATCGTAGATGATACGATACAGGCGGATATCCACTCCGTCACGGGCAGCATTCTCAGCAGCTACAGGATCCGGTCTTACGTTGAAGCCGACGATGATAGCGTTTGAAGCGTTTGCCAGCATAACATCGCTTTCCTTTACAGCACCAACAGCGCCGTGGATAACTCTTACTCTAACCTCGTTGTTGGAGAGCTTCTCGAGGGACTGCTTTACAGCCTCAACAGAGCCCTGAACGTCAGCCTTGACAATGATCGGGAGTTCCTTTATCTCACCCTCAGCTATCTGACTGAACAGGTTGTCGAGAGTTACCTTGCGGTAAGCGTTGAACTGCTCCTGCTTCTGCTCATGCTTTCTCTGCTCGACCAGTTCACGGGCAAGTCTCTCATCCTCAACAGCGTTGAAGATATCACCGGCGCTCGGAACTTCAGCAAGACCTGTGATCTCAACCGGCACTGAAGGACCTGCGGACTTTACAGTTCTGCCCTTGTCGTTGGTCATAACTCTTACACGGCCTACGGCTGTGCCTGCGATAAGAACATCGCCCTGTTTGAGAGTACCGTTCTGTACGAGAAGTGTAGCGATAGGACCTCTGCCCTTATCGAGACGGGCTTCGATAACAGTACCCTTTGCAAGTCTGTCAGGATTTGCCTTGAGCTCCTTGACCTCGGCAACGAGGAGAACATTTTCCAGAAGCTCATCTATTCCGTCGCCTGTCTTGGCGGAAACGGGAACACAGATAACATCGCCGCCCCAGTCTTCGCATACAAGGTCATACTTTGTAAGCTCTTCCTTGATACGGTCGGGGTTAGCTCCTTCCTTATCCATCTTGTTGATAGCAACTATGATAGATACTCCGGCAGCCTTTGCGTGGTTGATAGACTCTACAGTCTGCGGCATGATACCATCATCTGCGGCAACAACGAGGATAGCGATATCAGTGATATTAGCACCTCTTGCACGCATTGAAGTGAAGGCCTCATGTCCGGGAGTATCCAGGAATGTGATATCCTGGCCGTTGATATTTACCTGATAAGCACCGATATGCTGTGTGATACCGCCGGCCTCGCCTGCGGCAACGTGGGCATTTCTGATGCGGTCCAGGATAGAAGTCTTACCGTGGTCAACGTGTCCCATAACAACGACTACAGGGCATCTTGGCTGGAGGTTTGTATCATCGTCATCGGTATCGTCGATAAGACGCTCCTCAATGGTAACGATGACCTCCTTCTCTACCTTTGCACCCATCTCGTCAGCTACAAGTGAAGCGGTATCGAAATCAATCTCCTGGTTGATAGAAGCCATTACGCCCAGTTTCATGAGCTGCTTGATAACATCTGTAGCGGTAGCTTTAAGACGTGTAGCCAGCTCGCCGACAGTGATAGAGTCAGGGATGAGCACCTTGAGCTGCTGCTTTCTTGCACGCTCCAGCTCAAGTCTCTTGAGCTTCTCAGCCTCGCTCTCCTTCTTGGAGAACTGCTGTCTGCTTCTCTGAGCGGACTTCTGATTTATCTTCTGCTTCTTTGAAGAGTAGTTGTCATTCTTATGCTTGTTTGAGGTTGCCATCTGATCGTATCTCTCGTTGTACTTATCGAGATCAACGTAGCTTCCTCTTGTATCGACAGTTCTGCGCTGAGTTGAAGTCTGAGCGGTCTCGGAGCTGAATGAAGCGTTGAACTTTGTGCGCTCGCCTCTGTCCTGAGCCTTAGCCTGCTCCTTCTTCTTATCATTCTTCTTGGGCTTCTGCGGAGCCTGCTCCGGCTTCTTTTCGGGAGCTTTCGGAGCTTCCTGCTTTACCTCGGGCTTCT
Organism: Ruminococcus sp.; assembly: GCA_012718885.1. GTDB lineage: Bacteria > Bacillota > Clostridia > Oscillospirales > Ruminococcaceae > Ruminococcus. The sequence goes on from JAAYBK010000119.1 coordinate 5,582, forward strand.
TCTCAGGAGCCTTGGGAGCCTCTGCCTTTACCTCAGGCTTCTTCTCGGGAGCCTTGGGAGCCTCTGCCTTTACCTCAGGCTTTTTCTCGGGAGCCTTGGGAGCTTCCTGCTTTACCTCGGGCTTCTTCTCAGGAGCCTTGGGAGCCTCTGCCTTTACCTCGGGCTTCTTCTCAGGAGCCTTGGGAGCCTCAGGCTTTTTCTCCGGCTTCTTCTCGGGAGCCTTTGGGGCCTCTGCCTTTTTCTCTGGCTTCTTCTCTGTCTTCTTGGCCGGAGCAGCCTTGCTCTCCTCAGCCTCGGCCTTCTTAGCCGGACGAGCCTCGTTCACAGAAGCAAAATACTCGTCGAAGGATGTTACCTCGTGGAGCTTTGTATAGTGCTCAAGCACCTTGTTCATCTCATCCTCTGTAAGGGAAGAGCCTGCTTTCTTCTTATTATCTCCGGTACTTGCGAAATAGTCGATCAGTTCCTGTGATGAAACGCTGATATCCTTTGCAGCGTCGCTTAACTTTATCTTTTTTGCCATAGGCTGTAAATACCTCCATATGTTTCCGCCGCCTCATGCGGCATTATTTTGTGCTCCTTGCAGGAGCTGTTGTATGAATATATGTCAACACAGCTGGCTGTGATCAATGAGAGATCAGTTTTGCAAAGGCACCGGCAAATCCCTTATCGCAAACAGCGAGGACTGCGGTCTCCTTGCCGCAGAGAACACCTATCTCCGCCTTTGTCATATCAGAAACCAGCACCGGGACATTGTATTTGCCGCCGATGAACTCAGCTTCCTTTATTGTTTTTGCCGAAGCGTCAGCGGCGGTCAGCAGACAGACGGCACTGCCGTTTTTAACAGCCTCGCAGGCGCTGTCGAAGCCCTTTACCGCTTTTCCGGCTTTGAGGCATATACCCAGCAGATCAGCAGTTTTCCGTTTATTTTCCAAGCTCATCCGCCATCACCTCATAAACGCTCTCATCTATTTTACATGAGAATGATTTTTCAAATCTCCTGCCCTTTCTGGCCTTGTCGAAGCACTGTATGCTGCGGCAGATATAAGCGCCTCTGCCGGATTTTTTTCCGGTAAGGTCAAGGCTTATCTCTCCCTCAGGAGACTTTATCACACGGATAAGCTCCTTTTTCGGCTTCATCTCATTGCAGCCCAGGCACATTCTCATGGGGATCTTCTTTGGTTTCATGCTCATTCCTCTTCTGTGGGAGCAGTCTCCTCGTCAGCAGCCTTTTCAGCAGTCTCGCCTATCTCTACAGCAGGCTCATCTGCTACGAGCTCAACATCCTCATCGATGTCAGCAGGAGCTGTCTCCGGCTCCGGCACCTTGAAATCCGGGCTGAGCTCAGGAGCCTCCTCATTTGTAACGGTATCGAACTGCGGCTTGATATCGATCTTAAAGCCTGTGAGCTTAGCTGCCAGCTTAGCGTTCTGACCTTTGTTTCCGATAGCAAGTGAGAGCTGATTGTTGGGGACTATGACTGTGCAGGTCTTCTCCTCAGCGGAAGTGATGACAGTCTTGAGCACCTCAGCAGGAGCAAGTGCTCTTGCGATGAACTCCTCCGGCACCTCGCTCCAGGGGATGATGTCGATCTTTTCGCCGCTGAGTTCATTTACTACAGCAGTTATTCTTGAACGCTTTGCACCGATGCAGGCGCCTACAGCGTCAACATTGGGATCCTTTGACCATACAGCGATCTTTGTTCTTGAACCGGCCTCACGGGATATTGACTTGACCTCAACTGTTCCGTCGTATATCTCGGGAACCTCGATCTCGAAGAGTCTCTTCACGAGATCCTTGTGAGTACGTGAGATCTTTACGATAGGCTTCTTTGTCTTGCCCACGATGCCTGTGATGTATACCTTTATGTTCCTGCCCTCTTCGAGCACCTCGCCGGGGATCTGCTCATTTCTGAAGAGGTAGAGCTCTGTGCCCTGATAATCAACAGTAACAGTACCTCTTCCGGGCTCTATCTGTGATACTCTTGCAGTGATGCACTCATGCTCCTTGGACTCGAATCTGCTGAGCATCTGCTCACGGTTTATCTCTCTCAGGTCGCCCTTTATGGACTGCTTAGCGGAGAGAGCTGCCATACGTCCGAGCTTCGAGATATCGATCTCCTTGAGGATAGTTCCGCCCACATAAGCGTTGGGGTCGATAGTCTTTGCAACGTCGATATTTACCTCATTCTCATCGATGGGGTAGTCATCGATTACCTCCTGAACGATATACATCTCAAACTTCTTGGTAGCAGGATCGATCTCCACACGTATATTCTCCTCGCTGTGTGGATATGCCTTTCTTGCTGCCTTGAGCATTGCAGACTTGACCTTCTCGATAAGGAGCTCAGTCTCTACGCTGTTTTCCTCTCCAAGGGATTCGAGAGCCTTGAAAAAGTCGTTGTTCTTGTTCATTTCTGTTAATTCCTCCAATATAAATGTTTTTTGTCTTTAAGCGATCTATTCAAATTCCATGTAAAGCTTAACGAAAGCTATATCGGCGAGGGGATATTTCTTCTCTTCTCCCGCTTCGTTCTTCACAGTCACCCCGTCCCTGTCAGCTGAGACAAGCTCTGCGACGATCTCTTTTTCGCCGTCGATGCTTCTTATGAAGCGTATCCTTACGGTATCGCCCTGACACACCTCGAAGTGCTCCTCCTTGACGAGCTCTCTTTCAAGGCCGGCCGAGCCGACCTCAAGCATATAGCTCTGTGGGATGGGATCCTTTTCATCGAGTATCTGGTTTATGGGAGCAGTAGCTCTTTCGCAGTCCTCGATGCCTATGCCTTCATCCTGATCGATGAAAACACGAAGATACCACATTGCGCCTTCCTTCTCATAGCACACATCCCAGAGGTAGTAGCCCAGATCGTCCGTAATAGGCTTTATCAGGTCATACACTTTCTGCTCGGTGCCGCCGAATTTTTTGAATTTCAACCCTTCATGATCTCCTTTCGTCCATATAACAGCAATAGTCTATAATAAACGAAAGACCGGAAGGTTCCGGTCTTTAGCTTAAACTATCATCATATAGTATTATACCACCTGTTTTCGGAAAAATCAAGTGTTTTTTGAAAAAAATCCCGATTTTTTTGACTTTTCCGGTTCTGTCCATACTTTATTCACAATTTTATGCGTATCAGGTGGATTTTTTTGCCTTTTTCCTCTTGCAAGATAACCTTATGTATGATATAATAAAAGCAGTATTTTGCTGACGGGAAAATGAAAGGCGCTGTTCATTCCCTGAAGCCGAAAAGGAGTATGAATAAATTATGCAGTACGGACATTTTGACCTTGAAAACAAAGAGTATGTCATCACTGATCCTGCGACCCCTGCACCCTGGGCGAATTATCTCGGAGACCCTGAATACGGTGCAATGATATCCAACAATGCGGCAGGCTACAGCTTCGTAAAATCCGGAGCAAACGGACGTATCTCACGTTTCCGCTTCAATTCCGATATGGCTCTGCCCGGACGCTACATCTACATCCGTGACAACGATTCCGCCGATTACTGGTCAGCTTCATGGCAGCCTGTAGGCAAGCCCCTTGACAAGTACAAGAGCGAATGCCGCCACGGTACAGCATATACGATAATTTCTGCCGAGTATGCCGGCATAAAGTCAGAGACTACATATTACGTTCCCTACGGAAAAACATATGAAGTTTGGCGTGCAAATATCACAAATAATTCCGACAAGGAGAGAAAACTCTCCGTTTTCGGCTTCGTTGAGTTCACAAACGAGCCCAACTATGAGCAGGATCAGGTAAACCTCCAGTATACCCTCTTCATTACACGTACAAGCTTCGAGGAGAACCGCATAATCCAGCATATGAACGAGAATACAGGCTTCGATGAGACCGGCTCCAACCACAAGGAGCGCTTCTTCGGAATGGTAGGACAGCCTGTTTCCGGATACAACGGCTCTCTCAGCAACTTCATCGGCCCATACAGAACATTCTCAAACCCTATTGCTGTTGAAAAAGGAAAGTGTGACGGAGTCATGAACTTCAACTCCAATTCCTGCGGCGCTCTCCAGAGCGACATCACTCTTGCTCCCGGCGAGACAAAGGAATTCATCTTCATCATGGGACAGAGAAACAGTGCCGAGGCAGCAGCTATCCTCGACGAGTACAAGACTGCCGGCAAGGTAGACGCTGAGGTAAAGCAGCTCAGAGACTACTGGCACAGCCAGCTCGAAAACTTCCAGGTAGAGACTCCTTCAGAGGAGTTCAACAATATGATAAATGTATGGAACGCTTACCAGTGCTTCATCACATTCATCTGGTCAAGAGCAGCTTCATTCGTATACTGCGGCCTCCGCAACGGCTACGGCTACCGTGATACAGTTCAGGACATCCAGGGTATCATCCACCTTGCTCCTGAAATGGCAGCAGACAAGATCCGCTTCATGCTCTCCGCTCAGGTAAGCAACGGCGGCGGTCTCCCGCTTGTTAAGTTCAACCACAACGCCGGTCACGAGACCTGCCCTGACGAGAACGACGAGCACAGCGTTTACGCTAAGGAGACAGGACATCCTTCATACCGTGCAGACGACGCTCTCTGGCTCTTCCCCACTATCGTAAAGTACCTCGGTGAAAGCGGAAACAAGGCTTTCCTGGACGAGGTCATCACATATGCAGAAGAGGGCGGCGGTGAGGCTACCGTTTACGAGCACCTCAAGAACGCTATCCGCTTCTCTATGGAGCGTCTTGGCAGCCACGATATGCCTGCCGGTCTCCACGCTGACTGGAACGACTGTCTCCGTCTTGGAGCACAGGGCGAATCAACATTCGTTGCATTCCAGCTCTACTACGCTATGAACGTTATGAAGGAGCTGGCAGAGCTGAAGAACGACAGCGAATACTCAGCTTACATCGACGGCGTAAAAGCAAAGCTTGCTGATGCACTCGGAAAGTGCTGGGATGACGACAGATTCATCCGTGGTATCCGTGAAGACGGCGTTGTCGTAGGTGCAAAGAAGGATCCCGAGGCAAATATGTGGCTCAACCCACAGAGCTGGTCCGTTATCTCACGCTTTGCTTCCGACGAGCAGGCTGAAAAGGCTATGCGCAGCGTTCACGATATACTCAATACACCTTACGGTGCAAAGCTTCTTGATCCGCCTTATAAGTACCACCACTTTGAAGGTGCTCTCATGCAGGTATTCAACCTTGACACAAAGGAAAACGGCGGTATCTTCTCACAGTCACAGGGCTGGCTGATACTTGCTGAGGCTCTCCTCGGCCACGGCGACCGTGCATTCGAGTACTTCATGGAGAGCTCACCTGCTGCTATGAACGACAAGGCTGAGATAAGAGTTATGGAGCCGTATGTACACGGCCAGTTCACAGAGTCAAAGGCTTCTCCTTACGAGGGACGTTCACACGTTCACTGGCTCACAGGTACAGCTTCAACAGTCATGGTTGGCTGCGTAGAGGGTATCTGCGGTATGAGACCTGATCTTGACGGACTTCTTATCGATCCTTCTATCCCTGCTTCATGGGACGGCTTCAAGATCCGCAAGAACTTCCGTGGAAAGAAGCTCAACATCACTATCGACAACTCCGCACACGTACAGAGCGGCGTAAAGAGCGTTACTCTCAACGGAACAAAACTGGACAGCAATTATATCCCCGCAGACAAGCTTGCCGACACAAACGAGATCACTGTAGTATTCGGCTGATCTCACTTAGCTGAGCACAGAGGTGCTCCGGGAGGTATGCCATGAAAGATAAGCTGCTGAAAAAGATCGCCGATATCAGGAAATTCCTGCTGAATCCTCATCTTGTGCTTTGTTATGCCATAGCGTGGATAATCACCAACGGCTGGGCATACATCGGCATCGGAGTCGGTTCATACTATGATATAGAATGGCTGAAAAACATATCGGTAGCATATCTTGCAATACTATGGTCCCCCTTCTGCTTTGAGCTTATAGCAACACTTATAATCACCATTGCCCTTATGAAGCACCTTTTTCCACAGGATAAGGAAACGCTGAAAAGGATACAGGTGTATTACAGGTACTACAGGCTGAAAGTCAGAGCATCTAAACGCAAAAAGCGTGAAAAGCGAGAAGAACGGCTTGCAAAATTGAATATACGGCACAAATGATGAAAGAGCCGGGACTATAAGCACAGTGCTTACAGTCCCGGCTCTTATGGATTTATTCTTCTGTTTTTTTGGTAAGGTCTGGCATTGTACCGTCGCCGTCCAGCGGGATGGAATTGCCGTCCTCGTCATAGAACACGATATTGTCCACATAGATATTGGACTTATTCTCGCTTCCCCAGCGCATAATCAGGAAGTTTGCACCCTCCATAGTCTCATCCCAGCACTGTCCGCTGCTTGCGAGCAGGAACTTGAATTCCTGGTGGATAGGGCCGGAATACTCAAAATCGTACTCGCCTCCCTCGAAGTCCTTGAAGCCGAACCATTTATTCTTGCCGTCACTGTCCAGCTTTGCTGTAGAAGAACCGCCGCCGCCGCAGATAGTACCCGGAACAGTTTTCAGCTCACCGTTCTCGTCCGTATACTCCTGTGCAACAGCATCGGCATAAAAGTCGAACTCTATGCTCTTCACCTTGGCAAGGTTCTCCTTACCTATGAGCGGAGCTGCGTATATAGCTATCTTCTGCACTTTACCTTCCATTGGAGTGGTAAAATCGTCGGTGAATTTCAGCATCTTGTTTCCTGCCAGCTCAGCAACAGAGACCTCACCCTTTGCACAGAACTCGTCATCATCGATTATCTGTACGAAAGCGCAGTTGTCATCGTCGAAGGTAACTGTATTCGGATCGGAAGCTTCTGCCGGAACGGGAGGTATAAGTTCCTCGGTAGTGGCTTCGGTAACGTCTTCTGTTACTGCATCTGTGATATCATCAGCAGTTGTATCAGCAGCCGTTGTATCCTGAACGGCAGTTGTTTCTGTGCTGCTCTCAGAGGAACTGTCCTTGCTGCCGCAGGAAAACACCAGTGCAGCGGAAGTAACGGCCATAAGGCCGGCAATAATCTTTTTATACATCATTTTTATTACCTCTTTTTGTTCTTTGTCATACAAGCGTTTTGTTTACACTCATTTTATCACAGATATATTAATTTGTCAATCATTTTTGCTATAATGTTTTTTTATGCCGATATTATTTTTTCCTATTCTCGTAGACTATCTCCACAACGTCCTTCATCATATCGAACGGGCGAATCTTCGGGGATATTTTTACCGAAACATAGGACTTTCCGGCGCCGTTGAAAGTTATCCTGCCCTTGTAAGAAGCGGAAAGTCCGGCTATCTGCTCAGTTGAGAGATATTCGGTATAAAAGTACATAGCGCCGTTTTTCTGAGAGATCTCAGTTATTCCCATATGAGCAGCCTTGTTCCTCAGCAATGAAACGTCAATAAGTCCTACCACAGATTTCGGCGGTTCACCATAACGGTCTATGAGCTCGTCTATCAGGTCAGTCTTATCGCTGTCCTCATTAACAGTCATTATCTTGCGGTAGATATCGATACGCTGATTCAGGCTCGGTATATATTTCTCAGGGATATGTGCGTCGATCTGTATATCCACGAGACATTCCGGGATCTTCTCCGGTCTCTCGCCCTTTTCCTCCGCAATAGCCTCCGAAAGCAGCTTCAGGTACATATCGTATCCGACCGCCTCCATATGTCCGTGCTGACGGCCGCCGAGGATACTTCCGGCACCTCTTATCTCAAGGTCACGGAGAGCGATACGGAATCCGCTTCCGAACTGAGTGAACTCCTTCATGGCGTTCAGTCTCTTTGTGGCTATCTCAGTCAGCACCTTGTCACGCTTATAGGTGAAGAAAGCATAGCCCCTGCGGTTCGAGCGTCCCACACGGCCACGAAGCTGATAGAGCTGCGAAAGGCCGAAGCGGTCAGCATCCTCTATGATAAGCGTATTAACATTCGGAACATCAACGCCGGTCTCTATGATGGTAGTGCAGACCAGTATATCTATCTCGTGCTCCACAAGCTGCTCCCAGATATCGGACATATCGTCCTCGCTCATCTGACCGTGTGCATAGGCTATACGTGCATCTGGAAGAAACTCCTGAAGCTTTGCAACACAGCCCTGTATTGTCTCCACACGGTTATGGATGTAGTAGACCTGTCCCCCACGGCGAAGCTCACGGACTATCGCCTGAACTATAGTGCCAACGTTATACTCTATCACATAGGTCTGCACCGGATATCTGTCCTGAGGCGGCTCCTCGATGACGGACATATCACGTATGCCACTCATAGCCATATTAAGGGTACGGGGGATAGGTGTAGCGGAGAGCATGAGCACATCAACTCCGGTAAAGCTCTCCTTGAATTTCTCCTTGTGTGCAACGCCGAAGCGCTGCTCCTCATCGATTATGGCAAGTCCCATATCCTTGAACACCACCGACTTCTGTATTATCTTATGTGTACCGATGATAAGGTCGATGCGTCCCTGCTTCAGCTTTTTGATGATCTCCTCCTGCTGTTTGGGAGAGCGGTATCTGCTGAGCAGCTCTATATTTACAGGGAAGTGCTCGAATCTGCGGATCGCAGTCTGGTAGTGCTGATATGCAAGAACAGTGGTAGGCGCAAGGATAGCGCACTGCTTTCCTGCCATAACGCACTTCATAGCCGCACGGAGAGCCACCTCTGTTTTTCCGAAGCCAACATCTCCGCAGAGAAGGCGCTCCATAGGTCTTGCTCTCTCCATATCCGCCTTTATCTCGGCAATTGATGTAAGCTGATCGTCGGTCTCCACATATGGGAAGCGCTCCTCAAAATCACGCTGCATCTCATCATCAGGATAGAAGGCAAAGCCCTGACTCTTCTCACGCTTTGCGTAGAGTGCAATGAGCTCATGTGCCATATCCTTTACGGCTTTCTTGACATTGCTTCTTGTCCTCTGCCATTCATTGGAGCTGAGCTTGTTGAGCTTAACGCCGCTGTCATCACGGGGACCGATGTACTTTGACACCATATCAAGCTGAGTTACCGGTATATAAAGCTTATCTGTACCGGCATACTGAATGGTGATATAGTCCTTGGTAACGCCGTCCATTTCCAGCTTGCGTATGCCGATGAAGCGGCCTATACCATGTCCGGAATGAACTACAAGGTCGCCCTCGGTGATATCCGCAAGGGAGCGTATCTCCTCAGCCTTGTTCTTCTTTTTCCTGCGCTTGCGGACAGAGGAATCCAATGCTCTGCCCTGAGTTATGAGCACAGTCTTGTTTTCAGGGTATTCAAATCCGCCGGCGAAGCTTCCGGACATGAGCATAACTCTTCCCGGAGCCGGCTCAGCTCCTGACGAGAGCAGGTCACAGGGAACCCTCTCATCGGCAAGATCCTGCTGTATTATCGGCAGAGTTTTTTCGCTTCCGGCTGCAAGCAGCATCCGGCAGCCTCTGCGCTTATACTCTGACAGATCCTCCACAAGCTGCTTCATATCTCCGCTCCACGGGGCAGTCTGAATTGCCTCGAAGCTTACCAGCCGGCGGAAGTCGATACGCTCGCCGCCCTGCATGAAGCTGCTTATGTACAGGCAGACCTTCTTTGAGGCGATATGCTGTATCTCAGGCAGCTCCAGCACATATCCGTCCAGTCCCTTGCAGAGCTGGCCGTCCTCGATGAGTATCTTCACATCCTCGTTGAATCGTGAGGATATTCCTGCGGCAGAATCCATGACCTCGGAGTAATCGCTGAAAAGCACTGCTCCGTCGATATAGTCAAATATTGTAGTAGGCTCGCCGTACACCAGCGGATAATACTTGACACCGTGGGCGAGTATCTCACCGGCTCTGAGCCTGTTCACATCCGAACCAAGGTGTTCACGCACCTGCTCCATGTGCTTGCCTCTTACCTTTTTTGCAAGGGCTTCTATCTTGTCCGCCAGCTCATTGCCGTCATACAGCACCTCGCAGGCCGGTGATATGCTCACGCTTTCAAGAGGATCGGTGCGGCGCTGGGAATCGGTATCGAATTCCGAGATACTGTCTATCTCGTCTCCCCACAGCTCTATACGCACCGGCTTATCAGCCTGGACAGGAAAAATATCCACTATCGAACCTCTCACAGAGAACTGCGAAGCACCCTCAACCTTTTCACAGCGCTGATATCCGCTCTTTGCAAGTGTAAGGCAGAGCTGCTTCAGGTCTATCTCCTGGCCTGCTGAGAGCTCTGTTCCGGCGGCTATCAGCACTCCCACAGGGATGACCGGCTGCATTACCGCTTCAATGCTTCCGCATATGATACTGCACTGTCCCTTCACCGCACGGCTCATTGCGGATATACGCATATGCTCGTACTCGTGATTGGAGCTGTCAACCGGAGTGAAGACAAGTTCCTTTGAGGGGAAGAGCACAGCATTTTCTCCTCCGGTCATGGTATTGACATCATCGCAGAGTTTTTTTGCCTCTGCTTCCGTACCGGTTATAACGAGATGGATCTTTCCCTCCGGCAGGGAGCTTATGAGCTGAGCTCTGTGTATATGGGAAAGCCCCGTCACAGAGACGGGTGATATCCTTTTATCTATGGCCTCCGCTATACTTTTATAGCCGGAAAGCTCTGTAAATAGTGCCTTAAAAATATTCATTCTGCATCTCCGTATGACATTTCATCATCTTCTGCTCAGGAATTGAACTTGTTCATTGCCTCATCAGTCTTATCCTGCACCATGAGCTTTATGCACTCGCAGGCATTTTTCACGGACTGGCTCATCTTCTCCGAATCCTCCTTGCCGAACTTTCCAAGCACCCATTTTGCCAGGTCGTAATCCGGATGAGGCTTCTTGCCAACTCCCATTTTTATGCGCGGATAATCGTCCCGGCCGGTAAACTCGCAAATGCTCCTGAGACCGTTATGGCCGCCGTGGCTGCCCTTCCTGCGGATACGCAGCTTGCCCGGGTCAAGGGATATATCATCGCATACTACTATAAGATGCGTAGGATCTATCTTATAGAACTCCAGCGCCTGAACAACTGCCTCACCGCTGTTGTTCATATATGTGGTAGGCTTCAGCAACAGGCAGCGCTTGCCGCCGATAGTCACATCGGCAGTCTTTCCCTTAAAGCGCAGGCGGTCTATCTTTGTGCCCAGCTCCTCGGCAAGAGCGTCCAGCACCATAAATCCGGCATTGTGTCTTGTATTCTCATACTCCATTCCCGGATTGCCAAGGCCGGTTATCACATATTCTATTTTACCACCGGCAGAGGTCGGATTTGAGGAAATACGGTCGAATATATCAAAAATGCTCATAGCAGTTCTCCTTAAAATACAAATTTCATGCTGTGATACTTGTTTACAGCATCCGCAAAGCCCAGCTTCTTATACAGAGGATAGCCGTCCTCAGTGGCTTTCAGCTCCACATAGTCAAGTCCCATTGCTTTTGCGTCATCAAGCAGTTCCTTCATAAGTTTTCCGGCAATGCCCTGTCTGCGGAACGGCTCTTCCGTATAGACATTGAGGACAGTGCCCGTAAGCCCGTTGAGGAAATCCGGATTTGCCGGCTTTTCAGTCACAAGCAGGAAACAGCAGCTTACGATATGCTCCTCATTTCTTGCGGTATAGACAAAGAGCTCCTTATCCAGCCGGCGCATATAGTAGTCCGGCAGGCTTGCTGAAATACGCCCTTTCTCTTCCTCAGAAAGGCCGCCGTGATCCTCAGCAAGATACTCCAGCCGCAGCCGAACAAGCTCCGGTATATCATCTGTTCCAGCTTTGCCGAATATCATAGCTTCTCCCCCATTCCCGGAAGATAATCTATCAGCGGCAGTTCATACCGCTCCGCAATGAGGTGGCACACCTTTATGGGATCAGGATCGGAAAGCGCCTCCGGGAAATGAGCGTCACAGCCTATTATCGCCTTGCATCCCAGTTTCTGAGCGATGCTCAGGAATCTGTGGGATGGATAATGTCTTCCGTCTCTCACGCCCAGGAGATTTATCTCCACGGGCAGGTCCTTCTCTTTCAGGTACTGGCAGAGCCTTGTGAACTGCTCATCGCAGAGCTGACTGCTGCCGATAAAATTCAGCAGATCAGGATGAGCAAGGTACTTGTATCTTCCCGATTCCATGCCCTCAATACAAAGATCCACATAGCGTATCAGATCGGCCTCATCCGAAGTAGGAGCGCCTGTATACGGCGAAAAAGGCTCCCGTTCATTAGTATGCTGTCCGAGTATCATGTAGTCGACCGGATAGTCCTTCAGCAGAGCATCCTGTGCTTCCATCTGATCCGGGATATACTCCGCCTCGAAGCCTATATATATGGTGATATCCTTTTCGTACTCCTTTTTCAGGCTCAGCAGCGATGAGAAATAGCCGTCCAGCTCCGAGGGAAGCATCCTCGAACCGGAAACATAGCCGTCATCGTATATCCACGGGCAATGATCCGAGAAGCCCAGAACCTTCATCCCGGAGGATATGGCGTGCTCAACATATTTCCTGTCCTCGCCTCTTGCATGGCCGCAGCGGCTGGTATGGGTATGGTAATTTGCAAACATGATACATCTTCCTTTCTTCTTTATTATATCATGTCCGGAAGAATATTTCAACAGTCAAAGCGAGCGTCCTATACTGAAAAAAGGAAGAGCAAGGGACTATGGGAAAGAGATCGGGGAAGTATCTTTCTGAGAAAGATACTTCCCCGGGTAAATAGAATTTATTTCTGTATGAGCATCACGCTCAGACTATGTCGGTGAACTGATGACCGCTATTCTTAAAGCAGAACAGCTCAGCTTCTTTTCAGGTATTCTCTTACCTTTTCAAATATCCTTGACTTTATTTTCAGCGGCGGAATATTTTCAGGCAGCTCATCAATGGGAAAAAATCTCTGCATCGAAGCCTCTTCCTCCTGCACCCTCATGCTTCCGGCAAAATCACGGCAAATATACAATATCACCGCAAGATATACCTGATCGCCGTTTGGATATTCATAGAAGGAATCCTCGCCTGACAGGTCCATGAAAAATTCCAGTTCTCCGCACAGGAGGCCGGTCTCTTCCATTACCTCCCTACGGGCACATTCCTCGAAGCTCTCACCGAGCTCCATTGAACCTGCCGGATAATCCCAATAGCCGTTGTCTGTGCGTTTTTGAAGCAATATCTCATCGTTCCCGTTTATAATTATAACTCCTGCACCGGCCATAATAAGAGGTCTGCTGCCGATATTACGGCGAAGCTCCAAAATATATCCCATGCTGTTTCCTCCGTTATGCGATACTTATAAAACTATTTCACACCGGCGTTCCGCAATTCCGGCAGAACGCAGCACCGTTCGTTATATACGCACCACAGACGCTGCAAACAGCCGGATTCTGAGCAGCAGCCTGAAATGGATTTACCGTTGTCTCCTGGAGAGGAACGTTCTGTATCGGAGCCGGCTGCTCCTGCACGGGAGCGCCATTATGCTGCGCCATAGCAGACATATTGCTGATATACTCCGCCTGCTTTCTGAGGCGCTCATCCTCTCTTGCATCGATGGTATCCATTACGGTATTCTTGAAATCCATTGCATTTTTCACATAGCCGAACCTGAGCTTCTGCGAGGTCGTACTGATCTGTATGGTGGCATAGCCGAATATCTTTCCGCCAAGACTTTCGGAAATAGAGAAATTGTCGATCTTTTCAAGATAAGCGTCTATGGACATAGCGATAACAACACCGGTCTTTCCGATTATTTTTTTATTTGTAACTCCCAGCTCAACGCTGGATATGATAACAGCCTTTATGAGAACGCTCAGCACCGCACATCCCACAGCACCGGCAAGTATCATTTCCTCCCCTACAGCCGCAGCGATGCCCACGGCGATAATCCAGAACAGTATGGTGGGGATCATCGGCGCCCAGCTTATCCTGGCCTTTTTTACAAGCACCTCGTTCCGGCGCATATTTCTTTCAACGTAAGTCATATTAAACCTCCTTAAATACAACGCACAGCAGCTCAGCCCGCTGTGCAATTTTATTATAACGTATAAGCAGTATTTTGTCAATATATGCTAAATAATGTGTTTAGCGATAAAGACAGCTTTTTCTCCGGCAGCACATCGATCATGAGCTGCGGCTGGCATTTTACTGTTTTTTCAAAAAAGGACTTGACAAATGCGATAGTTTGTGATATAATCCAAACCATAAGCTATGAGGAAGACAAGCAGAGTATCGCCAATGTCTGCAGAGAGCCGGCGGCAGGTGTGAGCCGGTGATAAGCAATGCTGTGTATCCCTTCTGAGCCGGAGTGCTGAAAGCTGATAGTAAGCGTTCCCGTGATTCTGCGTTAATGAATAGGACTTGCTGGAGTCTGAAGTGGTGTTACGCAATAGCGGCACAATTTGAGTGGTACCGCGGGTGATCAGTTAATGATACTCGTCTCAAAGATGGATTCTTTGAGACGAGTTTTTTGTTTTTCGCAGAGCCCCTTTCATTTTCCAGTATAAACAAGAATTATAAGGAGAGATAATCATGAGCGAAACGACGAAATTACAGAATGCAGAAGTAAGGATAAAAGAAGTGGCAGAACGTATTTCACATCTGCGTGAGGATCTTGGTATCTCCGTGGAAGAAATGGCTGCAATAACTGACTATTCCGTAGAAGAATACAAGAGGCTTGAATCCGGCGAGCAGGACTTCAGCTTTACATTCATCTATAAATGTGCAAACAAATTCAACGTTGAGATCACCGATCTCATGGAGGGAATCAGTCCTGAGCTCAGCGGATATACCGTTACCCGCAAGGGCGAGGGCGTGCCTATCGTCCGCAGAAAGGGCTTTGTATACAACCGCCTTGCATCCAAGTTCAAGAACAAGGCTGTTGAGCCCTTCCACGTTGTGATCCCCTATTCCGATGAAGCTCTTTCCCAGCCGCTGCATATGTCCAGCCATGCAGGCCAGGAAATGGATATCGTCATCAAAGGCACAATGCGTATAACTGTAGGCTCACATACAGAGATCCTCCACGAGGGCGACTCTATCTACTATGACAGCTCCATGCCACATGATGAAGTTGCACTGGGCGGCGATGACTGCGAAATCTACGCTTTTGTCACAGCTCCCCGCGGAACAACAGGCATGGCTGAATACAAGGAGCACGTTGCAGAGCATCACCTTACCAATGTGGACAAGGCCGGCCTGCTCCACCCTATATCAGAAAAATTCGTAAAATGCGAGACAAATGAGGAGGGCATCCTCAGCGGAGTTCATTTCGTAAACCAGGATAAGTTCAACTTCGCATACGATATCGTTGACGCAATGGCAGAAAAATGCCCAGACAAAACTGCTATGATCTATGTGGATGTAAACCACAACGAGCGCCGCTTCACTTTCAAGGATATCAAGAAATACTCCTGCCAGACCGCAAACTACTTCAAGTCCCTCGGCATAAAGAAGGGCGACCGTGTAATGCTGGTGCTCAAGCGCCATTATCAGTTCTGGTTCTCGATCGTTGCCCTCCACCGTATCGGCGCACTTGTTATCCCTGCGTCAAATATGCTCAAGGAGCACGATTTTGAATACCGCTTCAATTCCGCTGAGATATCCGCTATCGTATGCTCTGCTGACGGCGACATCACAGCAGAAGTTGACAAGGCCTGCGCTGTAACAAATACTATCCGTACAAAGATCATCGTCAACGGTCAGCGTGAGGGCTGGCACGACTTCAACGAGGAGCTCCCTGCATACAGCACTCATTTCGAGCGTACTGACGAAACTCCCTGCGGAACTGATCCGATGCTCATCTTCTTCAGCTCAGGCACATCAGGCAATCCAAAGCTTGTTCTGCACAGCTATCAGTACCCTCTCGGCCACTATGTAACAGCCCGCTACTGGCAGAATGCCGATCCTAACGGCCTGCACTTCACTATCTCCGATACAGGCTGGGGCAAGGCTCTCTGGGGCAAGCTCTACGGCCAGTGGATGAATGAAGCAGCAGTATTCGTATACGACTTCGACCGCTTCCACGCAGACGACATCCTTCCCATGTTCAAGAAGTACAATATCACATCCTTCTGTGCGCCTCCGACAATGTACCGCTTCTTCATCAAAGAGGATCTCTCCAAGTATGATCTCTCATCACTGAAATATGCCTGCATCGCCGGTGAAGCACTTAACCCGGAGGTATTCCACCAGTTCTACCGTGCAACAGGAATAAAGCTTATGGAGGGCTTCGGCCAGACCGAGACTACCCTTACTATCGCAAACGTTGTCGGCATGGAGCCTAAGCCCGGCAGCATGGGCAAGCCTAATCCGCAGTATGATGTACAGGTGCTCCTCCCCGACGGAACTCCCGCAGGCGTAGGTGAGACCGGTGAGATCTGTGTCAGACTGAAGGATGAAAGCGTCCCCGGATACGGAGTCCCCGGCCTTGCACTCTGCTACTACGGCGACAAGGAGACTACTGCCGAGACATGGCGTGAGGGCTACTACCATACAGGCGATACCGCATGGGTAGATGAGGACGGGTATTTCTGGTATGTGGGCAGAGTTGACGACGTTATCAAGTCCTCCGGCTACCGTATCGGACCATTCGAGATCGAAAGCGTGCTCATGGAGCTTCCATATGTACTTGAGTGTGCCGTTACAGGCGTTCCGGATGAGATCAGAGGACAGGTCGTAAAGGCGACCATCGTTCTCACAAAGGATAAAGCTCCGTCTGACGAGCTGGTAAAGGAGATCAAGGATTATGTCAAGGAGCGCACTGCACCTTACAAATATCCAAGAGTCGTTGAATTCGTTCCGGAGCTGCCAAAGACCGTAGGCAGCGGAAAGATACGCCGTGCCGCTATCCGTGAAATGGATAAGACCAAATATCAGAAGTGACCATGAACAGAACGTTTGTAACTAAAATGCCGAATCATATCGGAGCATTTCTCAAAGCAAGCAAATGCTTTGCAGCCCTCGGCATAAATATAACAAGAGTAAGCTACAACAAGGCTGTGGATTCCCATATGCTGTTTATCGACGCTGAGGGAACTCCACAGCAGCTTGCAAAGGCTGCGGAAGTGCTGACCGCTATCGGCTATCTTCAGTGTGATGAGGATAACCGCAGCGTTGTACTGCTGGAATTCCGCCTGAAGGATGAGCCAGGCAGCGTTACCGCTATTCTTGAGCTTATAAGCGCCCATAACTTCAACATCTCCTATATAAGCTCCCAGGAAAACGGTACAGAATACCAGCTTTTCAAAATGGGACTGATCGCCGACAGCTCCGACAGGATAGATACTTTCATCGAGGAAGCAAGAAAGCTTTGCAGTGTCCGTGTCATCGAATACAACCATGCAGATAAGATATTCGACAACAGCTTCTTCTACAACGCCTTTGTCAGTGAGTTGTCCTCAGCTATGGAGATATCCTCCGAGGCAAAGAATGAGCTTATGGTCAATACCAATCTTGCAATGCAGATACTTGACGAATCCGGAGTTTCTCCGTACCGTACCTTTGACAGTATAAGCCGCTTTGCGGAGCTCCTTGCAGCTTCAAGAGGGAATAATTTCTCGCCCAGGATCACTGTTCATCAGATCACTGAAAACACCTCGGTAACTCTTATCGAGCCTCCCTGCGGAAGCAATACAGCAATAATAAAAAGCGGCAGCGAATACCTGTTCATCGACACAGGCTATGCCTGCTACAAAGAGGAGATGCTGCCGATCATCAGGAGTATCGTGCCTGAATTTGAAAGCATAGAGAAGAAGTGCTTCATAACTCACGCCGATGTGGATCACTGCGGACTTCTCCCCTTATTTGATACGGTATACGCCAGTGCTCCCAGCGCAGAATGTCTGAGACTGGAAAGCTGCGGCGAGGACGGATTCCGTGAAAGGAACACTCTGCACAAGCCATATATCCGCATCTGCAAGGTACTCACCTCATACGCTGCGGTATCCCCCGAAAAAATAAAGGTCATTGGCGATAAGAAGGAGATCCGCCAGCTTATCGAGCAGACCGGCTTCTTCGATTTCGGCGAACTCCACTTTGAACTGTACGAGGGAAAGGGAGGTCATCTTGCAGGCGAATCCGTGCTCATCGACTTTGAACATCATATTGCCTTTACAGGCGATATCTTCGTGAATATGAAGGATATGACTGCTCAGCAGGCACAGTATAACCGCTATGCGCCCATTCTTATGACATCTGTTGATACAGACAAGGAACTGTGCGCTGCCGAGAGAAATGCTCTTTTCCAGCGCCTCGGTGTAGGCTCATGGCAGATATTCGGCGGCCACGGGGGAAAAAAAGCCTATAATGTCAGACCGGCAGAGATATGAAACTATACATAACAAAAAATCCTCACAGTGCGAAACTGTGAGGAATTTTTCGTTTTATTCTACTCTTATATCCGTAAACGAATTACTTCTTTTCGCTTATTGCAGCCTGTGCTGTAGATAGGGAGCAGTGAAACTCAAATCAACAAATGGCTATATATCACCATAAACTCGATACAGAAAAAGTCCTATACTTGCTGCGGTCATAATTGCTTACAGCGAAAATCATCTTAATATAATAAGTGATATTGCAGGGGCTATATACCAAGAGATGCGTATGCAGAATCCAAACGACCAGTAAGTGTAGAGCCGCCCTTAATGATATATGATAAGAGCCTTGCCCCATTGGGGGCAGGGCTTACTTTTATACTCCAATCATTACCAAAAAAGTCCACACAGCCAAACTGTGAGGACTCATTGTTTTTATTCCTATCTTAAAGACTATTAAGACGGATTCCGATTCTTAAACCTTCTCAGTATATCTGCTATTTTCAGATACAGATATCCGACTATCAGCAGTACTACAAAAAGGAAAATTATCCACCACGCACAGCCCATGAACGGCAGCTCGTCGGTGAAGCCGAATGCTCCGGCAGAACTTCCCCAGTTGAGGAAGAAGTACGGATAATTATAACCTTCCGCAAACTGCCAGTTTTCGACATATCCAATGCCAGCGTAGACAGCATACAGAATTGGCGGAACTATCACCCAGAACGTGTTACTCTTCTTGATATTGCTGCTGACTCCGACTACAAAAAAGTCAATTATCGCAGCGACAGGAACGACAACGTGAGTCAGTATGTTTTGCAGATTCCACGCCGCATTCCCAAGTGTTGGAGCCAATACAAAACAGAAGACTGCTCCCGTAAGGGTGATTGAAACTGTTCCTACGAATTTTATTACCCACCACAGGTCACTGACGGATTTGTTCCTGAACAGTCCTTTCAGACCTGCCGCACATATTATAGCGATGGCAATATTGGACTGTATCGTTAAGTACATGAAAACACGGCTGCCGCCCATAAAAGAATGCCGTCCTGCATAAGCACTCAGAAAAGTACCAAGTATCGCTGAAAAGATCACTACAATTTTCAGAACACATGAGACTGCCCTTTGTTTCGGCGTAAACGTATTCATAGTTTCACTTCCTTCAGAGCTTTAAAAGTGACTCGACCTGTGCTTTCTTTTGGTAAAGAACACAGCCTCCGTCGTGATTGTCAAGCAGGATATCGCTACTCCTGAGAGCTGTAAACAGCGGAGAATGCAAAGCCTCACGAAGTGATGTATCCTTCACATTGATATCAGAATACGGCGAGAACGGACAGGGCTCAGCTCCGCCATGAGAATTGATGTGAAAGAAACCTCGACCAGCTGCAACACAGCCTCCCGAACTTTTTTCATCTCCCGGGAATGAGATATACACCATTTCGGGACGTTCCTTACGCATACGCTGGATCTCGTTCATCAGGTACTCTCTCTGTACATCGCCCGGAGCAAGCTCGCGGCTTTCATCGGTTACGGGAACATACTCCACGAATATTACCGCTTTGCAGCCTTTTTCAGAAAGACTGTTTATAAATGCATCGGAAGTCACTTCTTTATAGTTATGCGTTGTAACAGTAACAGATGCTCCGAAAACAAGTCCGCGTTTTCTGAACTCGTCCATATTGGAGATAAGTTTATCATAAATTCCGGAGCCACGCCGTGAATCGGTCTGCTCACGGTTGCCTTCAATGCTCATGACAGGGATAAGGTTGCGGCATTTATCGAAAAGCTCTAAATAGCGTTCATCCATGAAAGTGCCGTTAGTAAAGATCGGAAAGAGTATATTCTGCTTCTGACCTGCAGCTTCGATGATATCCCGCCGGAGCATAGGTTCACCGCCTGCGAGAAGGATAAAGCTGATGCCCATTTCGTCTGCCTCATCGAATATCCTCAGCCATTCCGCGTCTGTGAGCTGTCTCACAGGCTCGGAATCAACAGTGGCATGATTGCAACGCGAATAACAGCCTGCACAATGAAGATTACACTTGCTGGTTATACTTGCAATGAGGAAAGGTGGGATATGCTCGCCGTTATCCTCGGCTTTCCTGCGGCGTTTTGAGGCGATTCGGCTCGCTGCTGCAAATTTCAGCATAAAGGCACTTTCCCTTGGATTTTTCAGCGTTGCCCTGACAGCTTCGCCGACTATCCGCTCAACGCCCTTTGTCAGATATTCCTGAAGTTCAAATTTTTCGTTCATAGCCTCACCCAAGTAATTCTTCAACAGCCTTGCGCACCTCTGCCATATCAGTTGTAGGTTCAAAGCGTGCGATAACCTTACCAGTTCTGTCAACGAGGAATTTTGTAAAGTTCCACTTGATATATGCCTTATCGCCGAATTTCTTATTGTTCATATCCGCAAACTTGTTTAGCATCGCATTCTTTATACCCTTGCCGAAGCCTGCAAATGGCTTTTCTGTGGCAAGAAAGGCAAAAAGTGGATCAGCACTGTCACCGTTCACATCGATTTTTGCAAACTGTGGGAACTCCGTACCGAATTTGAGCGTGCAGAACTGATGTATCTCGTCCTCGCTGCCGGGAGCCTGATTTGCGAACTGATTACAGGGAAAATCGAGTATCTCGAAGCCTTTGTCTCGTAATTCCTTGTACATAGTTTCAAGCGGCTCATAATGCGGAGTAAAGCCGCATCCCGTAGCTGTATTCACGATAAGCAGCACCTTACCATTATAATCACTGAGACTTACGTCGTTGCCTGCGCGGTCTTTCACCATAAAATCGTACACTGTTTTCATACTTCATGCTCCTTTCAGATAGTCAGATATCATTTTCTTCCAATAATTCATACAGCAGCGAATAGAGCTGCTTTGCCTTTTCGGGACTGAGTTTTACGCACTTTCCAACCTTCATAGGGATATCCTTTGCCTGTTCCTGCAAGGCTCTGCCTTGTTCGGTCAGGTAAATGAGAACTGAACGTTCGTCGTCTTTGCTGTGTGTCCTTTCGAGATATCCGAGAGTGCTCATCTTTTTAAGAAGAGGCGAAACCGTACCGTTGTCAAGCATGAGCTTTTTACATATATCTCCGACAGTAACGCCGTCCTTCTCCCACAGAACAAGCATCACTATATACTGTGTGTAGGTCAGATTCAACTCCTTCAGATACGGCGTATATAAGCCCGTTACAGTTCTTGCCGCAGCATACAGCGGAAAACAGAGCTGTTTTTCTATCTTCATAGCTTCCTTGTAGTTGTATTCCATTGTTCTGCCTCCTCAATTTATGTTGTTTGCAATTATATTGTATCAAATATAAACCCGTTTGTCAAGTATCCTTGCTTTATTTTTGATATTTAACTTCAGACAAAAAAGTCCTCACAGCCGAAGCTATGAGGACTCATTGTTTTTATTCAGATAAACACATTAACGTGAATATCACGCCAGCTTAGTATCCTACGCTTTGTGGACTTCGCGTAAAGGTATTCTTTAGCATCTTCCAGATTCAGCGTAAAATAGCCAATCTGAGTGTATTTCGAAATTACTTTCCTTCGTTGATTGCAGCCTGACAGGAAATGAATACACCTATCTGATATAAAAGTGCGTAATATGGGCGCGTGTCCTTTCTGGACTGGCAGTGCTTTTACATACTGCCGTTAGCGCAGGAATATACAAGAAAAACAGGCTTAACGGCTATCTTAAATATTGTCATTTGCCTATTATCTTTAATATCTCCGCAGACTTGAGAGTTTTACCGGATGAAACGAGCTTCTCATTGACAACGAGCGCAGGCATTGACATTGCACCGTACTCCATTATCTTCTGCAAGTCTGTGACATACTCGACCTCGATGCCCATTCCCTCAACTGCCTTGACAGTGTTGTCGTAGAGCTGATGGCAGGCTTTACAGCCCGAACCGAGCACCTTGATACAGCAGATACCGTCAACAGGTTCACCGCAGCAAGTAGATGTAGTCTCAGTTGCAGTCTGCTCTCCGCCGCAACAGTAGCATGAAGTTTCCTCTTTCTTCTCTTCCTTTTTCTTACCAAATAATGCCATGATATATTCCTCCTAAATGATGTAATTCTGAATGAGATTAAAGAAATATCCGACAAGGATAATTCCGACTGTACAGATAGCGATGAAAATGCAAAGCAGCTTAGGCTTTATTGCCTTTTTCAGCATTATCATTGACGGTAGTGAGAGCGTGATAACGCCCATCATAAATGCGAGAACTACGCCGAGCTTTGCACCCTTTGCGACCAGTGCTTCTGCAATGGGGATACAGCCGAAAATGTCAGCATACATCGGTATTCCGCATATCGCAGCTATGATAACTCCGAAGGGATTTCCGGTTCCAAGAACGGTTACTATCCATTCCTCAGGTATCCAGTTGTGGATGATCGCTCCGATACCTACGCCTGCTATAATATACGGCAGGACTTTCTTTGCTGTTTCAGCTACTTTCTCCCAGGCGTATCTCATTCTATCACACTTTGAGAGTTCATTCTGCGGAGTGTCAATGCTCCTGCCGTTACGAATAAACTCCTCCACCTGATTTTCAAGGTGCAGCTTTTCGATAAGCGTACCGCCTGTGACTGCAATAACAAGTCCGACAACTACATATACTACAGCGACCTTCCAGCCGAAAATGCTCATCAGCAGAACGAGCGATCCGAGATCTACCATTGGTGACGATATAAGAAACGAGAAAGTCACTCCCAGCGGAAGTCCTGCACTTGTAAAGCCCATGAACAGCGGTATTGAGGAACAGGAGCAGAATGGTGTGATTGTTCCGAGCAAAGCTGCGATACAGTTTGCGCCGATACCGTGGAACCTGCCAAGTATCTTTTTCGTTCTTTCTGGTGGAAAATAGCTCTGTATAAAGGTTATCACAAATATCAGCACGCCCAGCAGAACCATTATTTTTATCATGTCATAGATGAAGAATTGCAGACTGCCGCCCAGCTTGCCGCTCGTATCAAGACCGCAGGCGTTCAGCAAAGAGCCGATAAGCCTGTTCAGCCATTTCATGCCGAATATCTCATCCTGGATAAAGTCCCACACTATTCTTCATCACCTCCGAGCATTTCTGCAACTATCTCTGCCGCAGTTCTTACCATTTCGGGGCAGAGCGTTCTGAATAGTCCGTTTGACCTTGCTTTGTTCCTGTCTTCCTCATTCCTGAGGTCGCAGCCTAGGATATCGCGGCAGATATATGAGTCCTTGCGCTTCTCAAACTCATCAAGGAACTTAACTGCCATATCACGGCCTTTGGCACGGCTTGCTGTGTCATTGAGGTCGAACTGTCCGTACCTCATTCCAAGAACCATGAGCGCTCCTGTACAAGCGCCGCAGACTTCTCCCTTGCACATTCCTCCGCCGAAACAAGCACCTATCTGGAATGCCTGTTTTTCGGTAATGCCGAACTGCTCCGCAAACGCAGCAAATACCGCCTGCGAACACATATAGCCATTTTCATAATACTGTACTGCTTTTGAAACATTATCCATTTTCTTATCCTCCGATTGTTATATTTAGATGTATCGATTTGTTTCCGCTGTTTAAAGCCGTATGACCATACGGCTTACTTATTACAGCATTTACATTCGCTTTTGTTTACAGCCGTGATCTCTTTCAGGCAGTCCATAGCGATCTTAGCACCTTCCTGCGAAATAGAGTAGTGCATCCACTTGCCATCTTTTCTGCCGACCACAAGTCCGCTTTCGCAGAGCACCTTCATATGGTGAGAGAGTGTCGGTTGACTCAGGTGAAGCTCCTCAAGGAGATGACAGGCGCATAGTTCGCCGTTTTGCAGGATTCTGAATATCTGAACTCTGTTTTCATCACACAGGGCTTTGAATATTACCGTGATCTGCTTGTTTGATAACTCCACGTTCTCACCTCATATTGAAGATTTTCTATATTATAGCATACACATTGAGATTTGTCAATGTGTAACTGAAAATTTTTCTAATACTTTCTAAGCAAAAGAGAAGTCTTGTTGTTGAGAGCTTTAATGATAAGACTATTCTTCCAACAGATTATAGATACCGTCCTCTGAGAGAACGCCGCGTTTCATGTCTTTCGGAAGCAGTCCGGCTTCATCGGCTGCATAGTCTCGTTTCCACGCAGAGCTGCTATAATAGTCGGATAAAGCTTTCAAAAGTTCAGGAGAACCGTTTTCTGTCTCCTGCATTATTTTTTCATAATGGGCTATACGTTTTATCTGCTCTTGTACAGATTCCGGTGTGGAAGGCAGTATTTTCTCAAATCGGAACATTTCAAATAATTCGCCGTCTTTATCATCCGGCGCACAATGATGCTCATTGAAATACTCGACGATATGGAAAACCGCAGCGGTTCACATAGAAATGGATATTGCGCTTTTCAAAATAAGGCGTAACAGTTTCCCAGACTGTGACCTCCGGGTGCATAGCTTCGATCTCACACCACGTTGCGTATCCTATGCCTTTGCTGTGAACGGCAGGCGAAACAAACAGCAGTTCCAGCTCGCCCTGATCGAATTCGGTCTTTATAACAACGCCACCGACGGGTTTGTTATCCTGCATGATACGGTAGGCAGCACCTTCATCAATTGCATGAGAAATAGTATCATGTGAGATTATCTCGCCGTCCTCCTCAAAATGATCATCCCGCTGACCAAATTCTTCACGAGCACCGTAATTGAATGCTTCCTGATTGTCCTTTATAAACTGCTCTCTGTCTGACGTTTCAAGCGGAATAAGCTGTACTTTTGTCATAATCAATCTCCTTTTTTATAATCCAAGTCCATATCCTGCCCCTATCCCTATCACCGCAGACAGAATAATGATCTTGATCGGGTGTACCTTTTTGAACGCAAGCACGGTGGTAACGGCGAATAATCCGAGGAATATCCAAAAGCCCGCTGAAGAAAAAGCAGATATACTGATACCAGACGGAAAGAACACTGTCCTCGTAACAGATATAAAGGCTGCACCTATCATTCCGACAACAGCAGGTTTCAAGCCCGACATGATACCGCCTACAGCTTTGCTTTTCTCATACTTCTCAAAACACTTTGCGATGATAAGTATAATGATAAATGACGGCAGAACAATACCAAGTGTTGCGATGATAGCTCCGAGCACACCACAAGTTCTCATTCCTACAAATGTAGCCATATTTACTGCAAGCGGTCCCGGCGTGCTCTCACTCAGAGCGACGAAATCCACAAGCTCTTCCTGTGTCAGCCAGCCCTGACTTTCAGCTTCCGCCTGTATCATAGCGATCATTGCATATCCGCCGCCGAATGTGAAAGCACCTATTTTCAGAAAGGCAAGAAACAGTTTAATCAGTACCATTGCTTTGCTCCTTTCTGTTCAAAAGCGACCAAATCAAACCAAACAAGCCGCAGCCGATGATGACAAAGACAGCATCAATTTTCAGAAAAGCAGTCAGCACAAGTGAAAGCCCCATGATCGCATAGGAAAATGGTTGCTTTTTCTTCTTCACCTGATGAAACATCATCCACAGGGCTTTCAGTATCAGTGCAAGCACGGCTGCACGGATACCCATAAAAGCATACCTTACTGCCCTGATGCTCTGAAACTGCGTCAATATCATAGAGATAAGCGAAATAATAAGGAAAGATGGCAGGACAACTCCGATAGTAGCCATACACGCACCGAGAAACCCCGATGTCTTATATCCTACAAATGTTGCGGCATTGATCGCGATCGGGCCCGGTGTTGATTCTGAAATTGCAACAATATCAGATATTTCTTTTTCATTCAGCCATTTTTTGTTTTCGCATACTTCTTTCTGGATCAGCGGGATCATTGCATAACCGCCGCCGAAGGTAAAAGCCCCGATCTTCATAAAGGTCAGGAACAATTCAAGATTCTTATTCACAATATCACTCCTACAAAAAATTATAACAAATGAAGTAATATCAGTCAATATCCGAAAATGCCAAGAATATACTTGACATAAGTCGGAAAATATGTTATAATCGACATAAGTCAGAAAGGAGATGCTATTATGCCAAGGCCTCAGAAATCACGCCGTATCTGTTGTTATCCAGATTACTGGAGCTTTGCCCCCGATCAGGATACAGCAAACGATACAGTCGTTATGTCGCTTGACGAGTTTGAAACGATACGTCTGATAGATTATCAGTCAAAGACGCAGGAACAGTGTGCTCAGGAGATGAACGTGGCGAGAACGACCGTCACAGCGATATATGACATTGCAAGAAAAAAACTTGCTCAGGCTTTGGTCGAGGGCAGACGCATCGTCATTTCAGGCGGAAATTATACTCTTGACAACACTATCTCAGAGGAGATAACTCAGAAAGGAAGCACAATTATGAGAATCGCAGTAACTTATGAAAACGGACAGATTTTCCAGCACTTCGGCAGAACAGAGCAGTTCAAGCTGTACGATGTTGCCGACGGCAAGATAATAAACGAGCAGGTAGTTGGAACAATGGGTGCAGGGCATGGTGCGCTTGCAGGATTCCTGAAAAACGCTCAGACTGACGTTCTGATCTGCGGAGGTATCGGCGGCGGTGCGCAGATGGCTATGCAGGAGGCTGGTATCGCTCTTTACGGCGGCAATACGGGAAGCGCTGACGAGGCGGTTGCTGCTTTTCTTGCACAGACACTTGTTCAGAATGAGAAACCTACCTGCGATCATCACGATCACGAACACGGCGAAGGTCATTCCTGCGGAGATCATGGCTGCGGCAGTCATAGCTGCGGTAATCACTGATGAGAATTGTAACCCTTGTAGAGAATACCTGCGGACATGAAGACTGTATCGCAGAACACGGCCTATCCCTTTACATCGAGACAGAGAATCATAAGCTCCTGCTCGATACAGGACAGACTGACGCTGTTGTAAAGAATGCAGAAGCTCTCAGTATAGACCTGTCTGCTGTCGATACTGTGATACTGAGTCACGGTCACTACGACCATTCAGGCGGTATACTGCCATTTGCCGAGGAGAATCCGGAAGCAAGGATAATTATGCAGAAATCCGCAGCAGAGCCCCACTACAACGGAGAACGCTACATCGGAATTGATACAGATATCCTTAAACTGCCGAATATTCAGCTCATAGACGGCGATATGGAACTTGATGACGAGCTGTTCCTGTTCAGCGGTATTACAGGCAGACGGTGCTATCCACAGGGGAACAAAAAACTGTCCTGCATAAAAAACGGCAAAAAGGTCTGTGACGATTTCTGTCATGAGCAGTGCCTTGTCATAAAGCAGAACGGCAAGCGCTGGCTGCTGTCCGGCTGTGCTCACAACGGTATACTCAATATCATTGACCGATACAGAGAGATTTTCGGAAACGCTCCCGACTATGTTATCACAGGATTCCACATGATGAAACGTGAGGGCGAGCATACCGAGGAAGAAAAAGCTGTTATCATTCAGACGGCGCAGGAACTTTCACAGCTTGATACCGTATTTTACAGCGGACATTGCACGGGCATTCCTGCATTCGAGCTGATGAAAGATATAATGGGAGATAAACTCATTGCTTTGCACAGCGGAGAAGAAATACTATAATAAAAAAGCTCTTACAGTTCAAAACTGTAAGAGCTTTTTGTTGATGTACAGGTTACATTTCTCTGTACTGATTACACCTATACTGCTATCAGATTAGTGATCCAACCAATTCCAGACACAATAAATCCCCCTGAACCGAAATGATTCAGGGGATCGTTATTAACATCAGTTATCCGCAGATGCGAACTTCAACATTGATATCATCCCATATTTTGGGACGTATCGTTTGTCCGTTCGCGGCTCTGAAAGCCTTTGCTTCTTCCAATGTTATATCGAATGTGCATTATATAATTACTTCTTGTCAGCGATTGCAGCCTGAGCAGCAGCGAGACGAGCGATCGGAACACGGAAAGGTGAGCAAGATACATAGTCGAGGCCGATCTTGTGGCAGAACTCAACAGATGTAGGATCACCGCCGTGCTCACCGCAGATACCGCAGTGGAGCTTAGGATTTACAGGCTTACCGAGCTTGATAGCCATTTCCATGAGCTTGCCTACGCCAGTCTGATCGAGCTTAGCGAAAGGATCGTTCTCGAAGATCTTCTTGTCGTAGTAAGCGCCGAGGAACTTACCAGCATCGTCACGAGAGAAGCCGTAAGTCATCTGAGTAAGGTCATTTGTACCGAAGCAGAAGAAGTCAGCGTTCTTAGCGATCTCGTCAGCTGTAAGAGCAGCTCTCGGGATCTCGATCATTGTACCAACTTCGTACTCGAGGTTAGCGCCAGCCTCAGCGATAACAGCGTCAGCAGTCTCAACAACTACCTTCTTAACGAACTTGAGCTCCTTAACGTCGCCTACGAGCGGGATCATGATCTCAGGCTTAACGTTCCAATCGGGATGATTCTTCTTAACGTTGATAGCAGCCTTGATAACAGCCTTTGTCTGCATTGCAGCGATCTCAGGATATGTTACAGCAAGACGGCATCCACGGTGACCCATCATTGGGTTGAACTCGTGGAGAGAAGCGATGATGTTCTTGATATCAGCAACTGTCTTGCCCTGTGACTTAGCAAGGAGCTCGATATCAGCTTCCTCAGTAGGAACGAATTCGTGAAGAGGAGGATCCAGGAAACGGATTGTTACCGGGTTGCCCTCGAGAGCCTCATAGAGAGCCTCGAAGTCGCTCTGCTGCATTGGCTCGATCTTAGCGAGAGCAGCCTCTCTGCCTTCAACTGTATCTGAGCAGATCATCTCACGGAAAGCAGCGATTCTGTCAGCCTCGAAGAACATGTGCTCTGTACGGCAGAGACCGATTCCCTCAGCGCCGAGCTCTCTTGCCTTCTTAGCGTCAGCAGGAGTATCAGCATTTGTTCTAACCTTAAGTGTTCTGTACTTATCAGCCCAAGCCATGATTCTTCCGAACTCACCAGCGATCTGAGCGTCAACAGTAGCGATGATACCATCGTAGATGTTACCTGTTGTACCGTCGATTGAGATGTAGTCGCCCTCAGCAAATGTCTTGCCACCGAGCTCGAACTTCTTGTTAGCTTCATCCATCTTGATGTCGCCGCATCCTGAAACGCAGCACTCACCCATACCACGAGCAACAACAGCAGCGTGTGATGTCATACCGCCACGAACTGTCAGGATACCCTGAGCAGCCTTCATACCTGTGATATCCTCAGGTGATGTCTCGAGACGAACGAGAACGACCTTCTCGCCTTTTTCTGCCCATGCAACAGCGTCGTCAGCTGTGAATACGATCTTACCGCAAGCAGCACCGGGTGAAGCACCGA
>JAAYBK010000120.1 GCA_012718885.1 Ruminococcus sp.
GCCGTGGAATGGGCTTCCGTGACTCCAACCAGGATATCCTCGGATTTGTTCACCAGATTCCTGAGCGTGCAAGAGAGAGACTGATTGACATCGCTTCAACTCAGCTTTCAGACGGCGGCTGCTATCACCAGTATCAGCCTCTTACAAAGAAGGGCAACGCTGATATCGGCGGCGACTTCTCAGACGATCCGCTCTGGATGATCCTTTCTGTTGCTGCTTACATCAAGGAGACAGGCGACTGGGGCATCCTCGACGCTGACGTTCCTTTCGATGACGATCCGAACGGCAAGCACACAATGCTCGAGCACCTCAATGTTTCCTTCTACCACATCGTAAACAACCTCGGACCTCACGGTCTCCCGCTGGCAATGAGAGCTGACTGGAACGATTGTATCAACCTTTCATGCTTCTCCGATACACCAGGTGAGTCCTTCCAGACATACACCAATCCTAAGTTTGCAGCAGAGGGCGGCTACTCCAAGATCGCTGAGTCTGCTTTCGTTGCAACACTCTTCACATACACAGGTCCTGCTTTCGTAGGCATCTTAGAGCATATCGGCAAGGCTGATGAAGCTGCTAAGGCTCAGGCAGAGATCGACAAGATGAAGGAAAATGTTATGAAGTCCGCATTCGACGGTGACTGGTTCATCAGAGCTTATGACGCTAACGGCGAGAAGATGGGCTCCAAGGAGTGCGAAGAGGGTAAGATCTTCATCGAGCCACAGGGCTTCGCAGTTATGTCTGAGATCGGTAAGGATCAGGGCGCTGACATCAAGACTCTGAATTCTATCGACAAGTACCTCAACTGTGAGTTCGGTCTCGTTCTCAATAACCCTGCATTCACAAAGTACTATATACAGTACGGTGAGATCTCCACATACCCGGGCGGATACAAGGAGAACGCTGGTATCTTCACACATAACAACGCCTGGATCATCTGTGCTGAGGCTTATGCAGGCCGTGGTGACAAGGCATTCGAGTATTACAGCAAGATCGCTCCTGCTTTCACTGAGGAAACTTCTGACATCCACAAGACTGAGCCTTATGTATACGGCCAGATGATCGGCGGTAAGGATGCAAAGAACTTCGGTCAGGGCAAGAACTCATGGCTCACAGGTACTGCTGCATGGAACATGGTTGCTATTTCCCAGTATATCATCGGTGTACAGCCTGTTTATGACGGACTCAAGGTTGATCCTTCCATTCCTCATGAGTGGGACGGCTTCAGCGCTACACGTAAGTTCCGTGGTGCTACTTACAATATCACTGTTAAGAACCCCGACCACGTTTGCAAGGGCGTTAAGTCTATGACTGTTGACGGCAAGGCTGTTGACGGCTGTGTGATCCCTGCTTGCGACGGCGGCGTTCACGAAGTTGAAGTTGTAATGGGCTGATCTATACAATAAATCAATAAATGGCAGGCTTTCAATAGCCTGCCATTTTTATTTGACCTGCACCAACCGCCGCATATACGTCCTCCCCTGCATTCCAAATATTAACTAACTATGTATACGACATATTTTTGTAATATTTAAGCAATATTTTCCTTAAAGTATACACTATCTATGCACAATAATATCATTATCCTCATACTATATTGCATATGCAGTAATATCGTTCATGTGTATAATAATGCCTTTTTACTGATTATTGCGTTAAATCCTCCTGTTTTATATTGACATTGCCAAATAACCGTGTTAAAATAAGTGTACAATAATCTTTCTGATCTGTAGCAGGTTTAGGCGGCCTGCTGAAAACATGAAAATTAAATTATGGGAGGAACAACATATGAAACTTTTCAGGAAAACACTGGCTGGACTGTTCGCTTTATGCATGAGCACTGCGTGCATTGCGAATATCACTGATTCAGTTCCCTCGGCAACTATTGTTTCTGACGCAGCATCCAATGACATATCTTCATCAATGAAATGGGGCACTCTCAAAATAGGCGGAGGCGGCTTCGTTTCAGGTATCGTTACCGGAAAGAAGGAAATGTACGCACGTACTGACGTTGGCGGTGCTTACAAGTACAACTACGATACCGAGAGCTGGGAGCAGCTTTTCGGATTCATAAACGACGCCGACAGAGGCCTTCTCAGCGTTGACGCTATGGCTATCGATCCTACCGATGATGATACTGCATACTTCCTCTGCGGATGTGCATATTTCTCGGCAGAAAAGACTGTCATCTTCAAGACAACTGACGGCGGAAAAACCTTCAAGGAGGTCGATGTTACAAACCTTATCAAGGTAATGGGTAACGGCCACGGACGTCAGTGCGGCGAATCCATTGCTGTTGATCCGGATAACCCGAAGATAATCTATGCAGGCGGCGATGTTACCTGTGATGAAAAATCAAAGTCTGCTCTCATAAAGTCAACTGACGGCGGCGAGACCTGGCAGCCTGTAATCGGTTACGATGACCTTGGCCTCTTTGATTCAACTACAAAATGGCCTACATGGGGAAATGTGATAGCACGTTCAGTAAGTGACGGCGAATACCAGACACAGAACGGTGTTGCAGCTATCGCAATAATCGGCGGCAAGGTATATGTAGGTACATCCAAGAACGGCGTTGCAAATGTTCATGTTGCAAATGTCAAGGATGACAAATTCTCAGCCCTTTCCAAGGAGCTTCCCACAAACTACTACCCTTCACGTATAAATATCGATCCCAACGGCGACCTGCTCATAACATATATGCAGAACTTCAATTTCGGCGGAGCAGCCGGCGGCGGATACCGCTACAAGCCCTCCGATGGCTCTGTTACACAGCTTTTTGACGCAGCAGGCCTTGGCTCAATGTGGGCTGATCCCACAAATCCCGATCACATAATCTGCGGTACCTGCGGAAAGTTCGAGGATCAGGAATGGCAGCCCTGGGACGACCAGCACGACCCTGTATGGGGCGATCAGTACTACCGCTCATTCGACGGCGGCAAGACCTGGCAGAACTTCACTCCCGGCAAACAGGACGGCTGGGGCGGCCCCCTCATTTCAGACTACCTGAAGGACGGCGGCTACGACTGGATCAAGGACGATTTCGCTATCCACTGGTCAGGCACAGTTGTTACCGATCCCCGTGACCACAACAGAATGTTCATCACATCCGGAAACGGTATTTTCATTGCAAAAAATATCTGGAGCACCGATCAGGAAAATCTCCCCACATTCTACTTCCACCCGGACGGAATCGAAGAAGTAGTTGCTCTCGACTTCGTTTCAACTCCAGACGGCCTTGACCTCTCAGCTATCGGTGACTACGACGGATTCCAGCACCAGGCTGTTGACAAGATCGGTATACAGTACAAGCCTGTAATGGGAAGCACATCCGCTATCGCTGTATGCCCGCAGAATACAGATGTCTGGGCAAGACTTGCAGAAGGTGACAACGGCGGCGGTTACTACACCACTGACAGAGGCAAGACCTGGACTGCCTTCACTCCCGCAGTAAAGGGCGGAAAGCTTGCTATCGCTGAGATCTCAAAGGGCAAGTACCGTATATTCAATACCGGCAAGGAAGACGGCGGTGTTTCATACTCAGACAACTGGGGCGGCACATGGTCAAAATGCGAGGGTATCCCCTCTCAGTACGGCTCAAAGCCCACTATGCTCCTTGTTGAGCCCGATGATCCGAATACAGTATACGCTTACGCTACATATTACAATTCATCCTGGCACTATTCCAAGGATGAGCCCGATGCTTCTGACGCTCAGTACAAGCTCTGCGTCAGCTCAGACGGCGGAAAGACCTTCACCTCAACAGATATCTGTATGTACGACCAGTGCGACAGTGCTGGACGTATCGGCTATCTTGAAAAGGGTCACCTCATCCTCGGCGGCGGCTGGTACGGTATGTACGATGTCACTGTAAAGGACGGCAAGGTAACTTCCAAGAAGATAGAGAACGTGAGCTACTGCAAGACTGTCGGCTACGGCGCTCCCGAAAAGGCCGGCGGAATCAATACTATATACTTCTACGGAAAAACTGACGCTGACGCTCCAGAGGGTATATACCGCTCAACTGACGGCGGTAAGACCTGGGACTGCATCAACACCGACCACCTCTACGGCGGTACCGGCAACGGTAACTTCCTCGTAGGAGATATGGACGAATTCGGCAAGGTCTATATGTCCACCGTCGGCTGCGGAATTGTTGTCGGCTATCTCTCAGACGGAACTACTCCCGATCCTCAGCCCTCAACTCAGCCAACTACTGACGATAAGGACAAGGATATAGTATGGGGCGACGCAGACTGCGACGGCGCTGTAAAGATGAACGACGTCGTGCTCATAATGCAGTCTTTCTCCAACCCGGACAGATTCAGCGTGGACGGCTCCGATGCTAAACATATCACCGAAAAAGGTATAAGAAACGGAAATGTTTACGAGAATTCTACCAGCGGACTTACTCCGCAGGACGCTCTACAGATACAGAAGTTCCTACTGAATATCGTTAAATCCCTCGATCCTAAAGCCTGATCGATAAATTGCCGCCGCTCCGGCCGGACGGCATACAGAAGTTATGCATCAGTTATTGAGGGAGACCCTTTTGAAAAAGGGTCCTCCCTCAAACTCCCTCCCTAAAACTTTCAGTTTTTAATTTTCCCCCAGATAGGGCGCA
>JAAYBK010000121.1 GCA_012718885.1 Ruminococcus sp.
CGCCGTTGTATACGTTTATTCTCAGGCTCCAGTTGTTGTCGAAGAAGCACTGCACCGGTGTCAGCGATACCAGTGAGAAGCCGTAAAGGAACAGCATTTCGTGATAGCTCCAGCCATTGATCGACGGGAAGTTCCTGAACAGTATCCAGAAGCTCACAAATCCAGCAATATTGGTGAATATCATACCTATCGTAGAGATGATGAAATCTGCACGGTAGCTCATCTTGCTTTTAAGATCCTGTGTCAGTATCTTTATGTAGATACGC
The DNA here is from genome assembly GCA_012718885.1 of Ruminococcus sp. GTDB lineage: Bacteria > Bacillota > Clostridia > Oscillospirales > Ruminococcaceae > Ruminococcus. Next base: position 267 of record JAAYBK010000121.1, read on the forward strand.
AGATAGAAGCCAAATCCTTTTCTTTTCATAGTTCATCAGCCTCCGTTCACAGTTATCTGTCTCAGCGATGCTTTCCAGAAAAGCTTGCTGATGACTGTCATTGTCACGCACCAGAAAAGCTGAGTGCCTAGTATCATAAGAACGTCCTCAATATCAGGAGAGCCGTCCAGCAGCAGAGTCAGAGGTGCATTGTATATCGACTGGAATGGCATATACAGCACAATAGTCTTCATAGGCTCCGGGAAGAAGGCTATCGGTATCGTTGCTCCTGAAAGCAGAAGAACGATGACCTGCTTCATTATGTTTATTCCCCATATGGATTCTGTGAAGAGGCAAATAGTGCCTACAATGAAATCTATACTGTAATTTATCATTATGGCAAGCACCACTGATACAACGAAATACAGAAGATTCAGCTTTATCGGTATGGCACCGCCGGTGACTATGCCCACTATTATGAACGTAGGCAGGAAGGTGGTAAAGAAGTTCATAACGAACGAACCGGAATACGACCAGAAAAGCAGCTTACGGTAATCCATCGGCTTGAGCAGGTCAAGCACTATCTTTCCGGACTGTATGCTCCTTCCCATTTCCCACACCGTATACATCTCCATGAAATTGAAGAGTGCTGTTGCAAGCTCGAGGTATATCAGAGTGTCGGAAAAGGTCATGCCGTTTACCACATCTGTTCCTGATGAGGCGTATATTGCCTTCCAAAGAAAGTATACGATCGTGAGATAGAGCAGGTTTCCGATAACGATAACAACTGTTGCGAGACGGAACTGCAGGCTCTCCATCATTCCTATCCTGGTGAAGGAGAGGTACTTTTTCAGCTTCATTCCACTCCCTCCTCGTATATCTTCTTTATGACCTCCTCAGTGGATATCTCTTCAAGCTTCATATCCCTTATGTTGTGCTTTTTCTGAAGACCTGCCAGAACATCTATCACCTTTTCCTTCTCCTCATCTACCAGCACTGATATCCACTCATCGTCCGAGTCAACAGAGAACTGCGGGAGTTCCTTCTGTACTGTCTCCCCATTCTTCTTCATATCGCCGTCAAGTCTTATCTTCAGTGTTCTGTATGAGCCAAAGAAGCCCTTCAGGTGTTCGATGTCGTTGTCATAGAGCATCTTTCCCTTGTCGATTATGACGATACGGCGGCAGAGCGCATCAACGTCGCCCATATCGTGAGTCGTAAGTATTACAGTGGTGTTGCGCTCCTTATTCAGTGCGTGGATAAGTGTCCTTATCTTCGCCTTCATCGCAACATCAAGTCCGATAGTAGGCTCATCCAGGAACACTATCTTCGGATCATGCAGAAATGCGGCAAGTATATCGCTGAGTGTACGCTGTCCCAGAGACATCTGACGCACAGGCTTGTGCAGCAGCGGCTCAATGTCCACAAGTGAGCTGTACAGCTTCATTATATCATCGTACTGCTTATCGCTGATCTGATATATGTCCTTCAGCAGCTTGAACGACTCAACCAGCGGCAATGCCCACCAGAGCTGAGAACGCTGACCGAATACAACTCCTATCTCCTGAGCATTTCTGCTGCGGTTCTTGTATGGTGAATTGCCGTTTACAAGTATCTCACCGGATGTTGGTTCAAGAACACCGGTCATCATCTTGATTGTAGTAGATTTTCCTGCGCCGTTTGGTCCGAGATATCCCACTATCTCGCCCTGCTCTATATCCATTGAGATATCGTTGACAGCTCTTACTATCTTATAGTCCCTTGAAAAGAGATCCTTCAGGCTGCCTTTAAGTCCCTCACGGCGGTTAAGTACCTTGAATTCTTTAGTAACGTTTTTGATCTCGATCACTTTTGACATTACTATTCCTCCCTTTCTTATCATGTTGTTTTCTGATACTATTGTACCATTTCCCCGGCAATATTTCCTGATATTATGAGCAATTCCCGCTTATTTTCACTGGAAATATAAAAGTTATTATACTACTTAATAATAATGATGTCAAGCAGTGAGCCGAATAAATGGTCGGCCGACCAAAAAATCTGCATTTTTGTATACTTTCAACAGGAAATCAACCTTGAATATAGGCATTATTTTACATCGATTCTCCATTTTGTTCCTTTTTCATAATGCATTTATCATAAAAGTATGCTATAATGCTTTTACCGGGGGTGAAAGCGACTGTTTTCAGCCGCATCCGGAATAAATGGTATGGGAGTTTTTCATTATGAAAAAATTACTTAGCTTATCACTGGCAATGCTTATGATCGCCTCCTGCGCTGTAGGATGCGGTGACGAGGACGATGACGACAGCAGCAGCTCCAGAAAGAAGAGATTCTCAGATTCCTCAAGCTTCTCCGAGAATGACGATGACGACCTCGATGAGGACGAAGATGAAGATGATGATGAAGACGATAAAGATGAAGATGATGATGATGATGACGAAGACGACGATGATGATGACGATGAGGATATAGACGAGGACGAAGACAGCTCCTCTGATAAGAAAAAGAAGAACAGCTCTAAAAAAAGCAGTTCAAAGAACAGCGATTCAAAGAAGGATGACTCCAAAAAGGACGATTCCAAGAAGAACAGCTCAAAGAACGACAATAAAAATAATGAGCCTAAGATCACTCCAAAAAATGGATCAGCTATAACCGAATCCGATGTTATCGGAAAATGGGAGGCTGAAAAACTGGTGACAGATCAGGGTGTTGAAATGTCCGAACTCTTCGGTATCCCTCTTGCAGTTTGCTTCCAGTTTGATTTCAAGTCAAACGGCACCTGTGTTATTTCCGAACAGATGATGGATCTTGCTCCTGGCGAGGATGCTCCTGAGGGAACATGGAAAATAGACGGCAACAGTCTCGTAGTAACAGAATCAAGTAATGACGAGAGCCTTTCCTTCACTTACGAAGACGGCAAGCTCGTTGCAAAAAATGTTGAAGAAGATATGGAGGGTGCCCTCTATCTTGTAAAGGTGGACAAATTCACAGAGTTCGATCTTAATACATTCATGGACAATTTCGACCTTGGTGATCTCGATCTCGGCGGTTCTGATCTTGGTGACCTTGACCTTGGCGATATCGACTGGGACAACTGATCCATACGCTGAAATGATTTAAGGAAGGATTAAATATGAAAAAATTATTCAGTATCTCACTTTCACTTGCTCTTATTGCCTGCTGTTTTGCAGGCTGCGGAAAATCATCAAGCAGCAGCAACAGCAACAGCAGCAGCGAAAGCACCTCTTCATCCTCAGCCATAGATGCCGAGAACGCTTCTAATCCGGATCAGGAAAAGGAAGAGACAACTACAGCAGAAACTACCGAAGAGATCACAACTACTGCTCCGGAAACTAATGATCCCGATATACAGACTACTGTGAATCCAATCGAAATGCCAATGCTGACCGCTCCGCAGAACGATCCTCTGCCTGTTGTAGACGGAAATATCATCGGAAAATGGGAGGCTGAGGAATATACAGACGAGGAGGGCAATTCGCTTACCGAGCTGATCGGTATCCCGGCCTGCTATGTGTTCCAGTTTGAATTCAGTGAGGATAATACACTGGTGATAAACAGTGCTATAATCGAACTGACCGAGGATGAGCCAATGACCGGCACCTGGACTCAGGACGGAAATAAGATCGAAGC
>JAAYBK010000122.1 GCA_012718885.1 Ruminococcus sp.
CGTTGCTTACGTACAGTATTATCTCCGAACCTGTTTCTGTTTCTTCTCCCGGCTGAGGTTCCTGACCTACTACAATACCGGCTTTTTCGGAAGAATTGATCTCCTCGGTACGGACTTTCAATGACCTGTATCCTGCAAGAATTACTGCATCGTCTGCATTCATTCCTTTGTAATCCTCTGCTATGATAGTCTGTGAGTTTGCTCCCATGCTGACATATAATCTGACAGTAGAACCCTTTGAGACCTTTTCACCTGTCGAAGGTTCTGATTTTATAACATACCCCGGTTGAATATCATTGCTTTCCTGATTTGCGAACTCAACGTTCAGACCTCTTTCCTTTAGAATATCCGCTGCCAGATCCTTCTGCATAAACTCTGTATTCGGTATTTCGATCATTTCCTCATTTGCTGCTGATGCAGCTTCAGCAGCATCTATTTCTTCCTTGATTTTGAACTGTTCCTCAGCTATTCTTCCGTCAATAATACTCATAGCATAAGAAGCTGCCTCATATACAGCATTTTTTATCTCCTCACTGACCTCCCATTTTGTCTGTGATGGGCCACGATCGCAAAGGATAAATTTATCATGATACAGCAGACAAAACAGTGTATCATCGCCTTTTGTAAGAACTACATGGATCGCCTCTGTAACAGCAGGATCAGCCTCAGTGTCATTTGGCATCTGATTCCATTCCCCTTTGTTGAAAGCATTTATCAGACTGCGGCTGCGTACTTCGTCAAGCTCTATCAGTTCATTTGAATTGGTAGTCTTTACTTTCACTTCGTATCCGCTCAGATCACCGAACGGCGATACAGCTTCTGTCGAAGAAGCAGTCGTTTGATTTTGCGGTACCTCTGTCTGCGGTGCTGCGCTGCGGTGTTTCAGCATCAATGCTCCGCCTGTTCCTATACCTGCTACAAGTACAAGTGCAGCAGCTATCAACATTATCCTTTGCAGTACCGGCTTTTTATATCGCTCAACTCCTGTAACTTCGATGTTTTCTGTATTATTGCTTTCTTCGGTTCTTTTATTGTAAATCCTTCTGCTCATTGCAAACATTCTCTCCTTTTCTTCATCGGAGGCGGGACAGTGTACTGCAATCTTAGCAGCTGTTTCATCATCAGCATTAGCTAAAGCGTCAAGGTTGAATTCCTTATCGTTCATAGCAGTTCCTCCTTTAAAGTGTAATGTTCATGGCGGTGAGTTCCTTCCGCAGCTTTTTCAATGCACGGCTAAGCCTTGCACGGACTGCTTCGGGAGTCAACGACACATATTTCGAGATTTCCTTTGCACTTCGCATAAAGAAATATTTCTGTATTATTATAGTTGAGTCAGGTTCTCCGAGAAGATCAATACAATTTAACAATGCCCTGTGAATTTCCTTGTCCTCTACTATTTTTTCTGTATCATCAGGCGCTTTGATGTCAGAGGTATTTTCTTCATCAGCGGATACGGTCTCAGGTCTTCTGCGTGTAAGTTTTGCAAAATGGTCTGCTGCCTTGCGACGGGCAACCGTTCCGACAAATCCCGATACGTCACCGCCGAGCTGTTTGCTGCTGTCATAATATATGTATATATCAGCGAAAACATCGCCTACACATTCCTCTATATCTTCACGGGAAGCGCAGTTTCTCAGCCTGCCTGTCACTATCGTATACACATAGTTGAAGTATTCTTCAAACAACTCCTTCTTCGCAAGTTCTTTTGATTCAGAAGAAAGCAAACGGTATTTCTCATGTGTCATAGTTTATCACCTCTTGAATAAAAGCTATCTGATGCATCCTTCGGCTTTCACTATATCTATTCCGTGACACAACAAGAAATGTGACGCTTCAGGATTTATTTTTTTATTTTGATTATTGCACTTACATTACAATCGAGAAATTTTTTTGTTTATAGAGGGAATCAATTTATTGTAAGTATAGTTCTCAAATTGTATATAATAATGATATAAGAAGAATATATAAATTAGGAAATCCCGTCATAAAGCTGTTCCAAA
>JAAYBK010000123.1 GCA_012718885.1 Ruminococcus sp.
AACCTGGGCAAGAAGCTTTTCTCCTCTTTCGGTGAAAGGAGGAAAAAATCTTGAAATTATTCCGTGCTCTCCGTGCAGGACTGGCCAAAAAGGCTCAGGCTAACCTGTCCCTGGCCATATACTCGGTCCTCATCGCTATACTGGCATGGTTCGTCATATCCATGACCTTCTACCCCTCGGTTCCTAAAACAATAAAGAACGTGGAGTTGAGCCTTGATATCAGCGGTTCATCCGCTGCCGAAAACGGCTTCAGTATAATCGACTGCAACGTCAAATATGTCAATGTACGTATCAAGGGCAGCCGTACTCAGGTGGGTAATATCGATTCAAACAGTCTGTCGGCATACCTTGACGCAGAGAACGTCCGTACTACCGGCACCAAGACTCTCAATATCAAGGTAAAAAGTGAAAACGGCGACAATATTGAACTCGTGTCTGTTTACCCCGAGACAGCTACTGTTGAGATAGATAAGGTGGAAACAAGAGAGTTCCATGTTGTTCCGGATTTCCCAAATATCACCTATGCTGAAGGAAAGGCTCTGTACGAAGCAGAATGTACCTGTGAACCCAATACTGTGGAAATAACCGGTCCGTCTGCTACACTTGATAAGATCGCTGTATGCAAAGCCGTTACAACTCAGTCCAAGAAACTTGATTCATCTTTAAGCACCGGTTGCGACGAGCTCCAGCTCATCACAGAGGACGGCATCAGGATCGATACCGATCCAAACACCTCCAAGCTCAAATTCAGCCAATCAGAATCAAAATTCAGGATCAATATTTCTGTGGTCACACAGAAGAGTGTTGATATCACAGTTTCTCTGGCAAATTGTCCTCAGCAGTTCGATGCCGACTGGTTCCTCAGTAAACTCAAATTCTCCAACGATATCAAAAAGATCACTATCGCTTCCAAGAACTCGACCAATATCCCGGAATCTCTGACTATCGGACAGGTCAATCTCTGTGACGTTGATATTGATCCGCCTTACACACAGTCCTGTAACATTAATGCTGCACTAAATAAAGGCAATATTCAAGGAAATATGATAAATATATCCGGCCTTGATGAAGTAACAGTCAGTCTGGACGGCACAGGGCTAAAGAAGAAAGCATTTACCATTACTCTTAAATATGATAAAAATAATAGTAATAAAAATAATGTAGATATCATAAACGATACTGACAACACTATAGAGTATGATGTTGAGACCAAACAGCTTTCGTTTTACGCAATAGGTCCGGAAGAGGTAATCGATGGACTGGACAGTGGTAATTTCGTTGCAACCGTCGATTTTCTGAACCAGACCGTACAGGAACTTGGCTCCTATGATGTAATTATATCCTACCGGAGGTCCGATAAGGTATGGGCTACTACAACGGAAAAGGTCTGGGTCAAGCGAGTACCCAAACAGGCAACTACCACATCAAGCGATGACAGCTCTGATTAAACAAGCAGAAACTAAATCATGACCGCAGCCGGTTTACAAAACCGGCTGCTTTTTTATTTGTCCCCCCTCAGAAGCAGATATCCTGCGGATGAAAGCTGAAAAACATTGACAAATAAGGCTTTTTATGATATAATATAATGTAATTTTATGTACAGGAATAAAGGTGATAATATGGATTTTAATGCACTTGCAGATCTTCTTTTCCCTGAGACTACCGCTTCACCGGCTGATATGGAAGCTAAGTTCCCTGAAAGACAGCTTCCGGACGGTGCAAATGTTACTCGTATCGGACCAAGCCCTACAGGCTTCGTTCACCTGGGAAATCTCTATAATGCTATAATCGGCGAGCGTATCGCTCATCAGTCAAATGGTGTCTTCTACCTCCGTATCGAGGATACCGACAATAAGCGTGAGGTCGAGGGCGCTGTTGAGAAAGTCATCAACGCTATGAACTACTTCGGCGTACACTTTGACGAAGGCGCAGTTGTTGACGGCGATAACGGCAGCTACGGCCCCTACCGCCAGAGACAGCGTAAGGACATATATCACGTTTTCGCAAAGCATCTCGTTCAGATGGGACTTGCTTACCCATGCTTCCTCACCGCTGAGGAGAT
>JAAYBK010000124.1 GCA_012718885.1 Ruminococcus sp.
GAGTAGCAGCGGCAGAATCTTGCTTAGTGAAGAAGCCGCAGATTTAGATGCTAAAATATCGTATCTGAAAAAAGAAAAATCTCTCAAGGAGCACGAATTGAAGAATACGTCTGCAATGTCTGCAAATAAGAGAGAACTAAAGAATGAAGTTGATGATTATAGTCAGGTACTGAGTGGCGGCTTATCTAAACTTCACAGCGTCAACGCTTCCGACGTGTTGAAATACTGCTCTGCGGAAGATGTAGTTGGCCAAACCGTTTCATATGGTTCTTTAAACGGCGACTTCATCGAATGGACGATAATAGAGAATACGAAACAAAGCGTTACAATGCTCAGTAACGAAATAGTTTTTCATTCGCCGTTCGATTTGAGCGATGATCCAAGTATCGTATACAAGAATTCATATATTCGTCAGTTGCTTAACGCTCCGCAATTTATGACAAAATTCTTCACTTTAGAAGAGGCGGTGCATATTACCGGAATATCGTTGCCAAGGCAAGAAGATATAGCAATAGTAAGCAATCCGGATCTGAACGAAACGTATTGGATGTTAAGCTTTTCAAGTGGTGGGGACGACACTCCTCTCGCTATGAACAACTATGGAAATATCATAGGCGAAAGTGTGTCTAAGAATCTGGGCGTTCGCTTGAAACTTAAAATATCTCCCGACATGAATTATGATATTATCAAGGTCTATGAAGAGCAAGAGAACAATCCGCCCAAAACTGGATCTGACACTAAAAAGATACTGACGATTGCTGGCGGTGCTGTCGCTGCAATAGCCCTTATTGTCGGAGGCGTATTCGTTGGCTCGAAGCTGATACATAAATCGTCAAGCGACAGCAGTTCAAAGAATGACGATATCGTTGTATCCGACGTTTTGAACGGAAACACAAATGATGCAACCGAAAATGCTGTCCCTTCCGGAGCTGAAATTACATCAAACGCTGTAACAGAAATGGATGCAACTTCTGACTCAACAGGTGAAAATGCAACAGCAATAGAAGAACAGACTTCGCCTGGCATTACCGGAAGAAAACTCCAATTCTATCCAAGTGACAAAATCAAGGATTATCCTGTATATCTTGAAAAGCTTAAGGATTTGAAGACTAATGGCATATATCGTGAGCAGAACAACGGATTTTTCCTCTGTGATATAAATGAGGATAACGTTCCTGAATTGTTTGCAACATTTGATACTGAAGATCAAGGTATATTGTTTGCAGGAAGTATTAATTCCGGAGAATTAGTTACGTTCGCAGAGTTTATGGGCGCTGGTCCGCTGCGGGGAATCACATTATTTGATAACGGCGCAATAGGGATCACGTCTGCCGGTAACGAAGGTCATGGAATCAGCTACACCCTTTACGACAGCGGAAATTTGCTGAATGGTCAACATGAATCTATAAGTTACATTTATGAAAACGGCTCGCTGTCGTACATAAGCTATCAGAATGATTCTCAGGAAAAGCATATCACTGAGGCAGAAGTAGAACAGATACAAAAAAAGTACGTTGAAGCTTCTTATTCAGCTACTCCGGTAAACTCGGTGATAGATACTGTAAAGCTTCCGGATAATTCTAAATATATCGGTGAGGGATATGTCATCACCGAATCCACGGATCTCAATATGCGTTCTGAGCCAAACAGCAGCTCGAAGGTCATTGCAAGTATCCCGAAGAATACCAAGATCGATTGCTATGAATCCGGAACCAGCGGCTGGTATATCACTTATTACAAGGGTGATGCAGGATATGTTAGTTCTGAGTTCGTTTCAATTGGCTCAACCGGTTCAAGCACCGTCATAAACGGCGTTACAGTTTATACCTGCTCAAAAAATGGCAGAATAAATACTCACGGTGGAAATCTTCCGAGTATTACTCTGGATTATATAACCGGAGGAGAA
>JAAYBK010000125.1 GCA_012718885.1 Ruminococcus sp.
CTTCCTCCACGAGGTATTCAAAGTTGGCAGCATAGAGTCACTCGATCACGAAACTCTTTTCACTATACAGAAATTCTTCGAGAACAACCTCAATGTTTCGGAAACATCCAGAAAGCTCTTCGTACACAGAAATACTCTCGTGTACAGACTTGAAAAGATCAAAAAGCTCACAGGTCTTGACCTCCGTGAATTCGATCACGCTATCATATTCAAGATCGCTCTCATGGTAAAGAAGTACCTGTCTGCTAACCCAGTGAAGTTCTGATAGCTTTCAGCTTCACCCAACAATCAAGGCAGGTGTAACAATTTGGTAGAACTTAAAAACGTATCCGTGACCTATTCAAGCGGCGTGGACGCTCTCAACAACGTCAGCCTCAAGATAAACGACGGCGATTTCGCCTTTGTTGTAGGTTCATCCGGTGCGGGAAAAAGTACCATGATCAAACTGCTTCTGAAGGAGATAGACGCTACCAGCGGTGTAGTTACCGTCAACGGCTATAACCTCAGCAAGCTTAAAAAGCGTAAGATACCGGAATTCCGCCGTACACTCGGCTTCGTTTTCCAGGACTTCCGCCTTATCCCGTCAATGACAGTGTATGAGAACATCGCATTCGTTCTCCGTGTTATCGACGCCCCGATAAAGTATATTCGCAAGCGTGTGCCATACGTTATAAGTCTTGTAGGCCTCCACGCAAAGACCAATTCCTATCCGGATGAGCTCTCAGGCGGTGAAAAGCAGCGTGTGGCCATTGCAAGAGCACTTGTCAATGACCCTCAGCTGATAATCGCTGACGAGCCTACCGGTAATATCGACCCTGAACTCTCATATGAGATCGTTGAGCTCCTCAAGGGCATCAACGATCAGGGCACTACTATACTTATGGTAACTCACGAACACGATCTGGTACGTCATTTCGGCGGCCGTATAATCAATATCACCGATGGTGAGATCGTATTCGATGAAGTGATACTCGGTGCAAACGACGAGCTTCTCCCCGGTTCCGAGCCTGATTCAGCCTATGCTTCATCAGCAGGCTCACAGGATATACTCACCGGCACCGAAGCATTCATACCGCTTCCGGATCTCAGCGATGAGCTTCCGGTATCCGACAGCGAAACAGCTCCTGCAAACAGCAATGACGAGCTGAACATTCCTATTGAGGAAATGACTCCCGATGACGTTATCGCCGCTATCACAGGCGAGAAGAATCAGTCAGGAGGTGCGGAATGAAACTGAGCGGTATAAAATACCTCGCCGATCAGGGCGTGGAAAATATATGGAAGAATAAAATGATGGCATTCGCAACTTTCTGCGTGCTGCTCATCTCACTTCTCCTCGTCGGTATCGCTTCACTTTTCTATGTAAACATGAACCGCATGATACTTGGTCTCGGTGACAAGAACGAGATATCAGTATTCATGAAGGTCGGTGCTTCTGATGAAGATGTCAAGGAAGTCGAGGAAGCTCTCAAGGCTATGGACAATGTTAATACCGTTGAGTTCAAGTCAAAGGAGAGCGCTCTCGAAAGCATGAAGGAAAAACTCCCGAATGCCGAAGAGATCTTCAAGGAGCGTATTACTGACGCTGAATTCATGCCTGACGGCTTCAGCATAACCGTTAAGGACAATGATATAATAAGCGATACAACTGCCCAGATCCAGAATATGGAAAAGGTCGATAAGGCTCGTTCCTCCCCTCAGGTCGCAGAATTCCTCCGTGAACTGAGAAAGGTGGTATCCCTTATCGCAGGCGCTATCGTCCTCACACTTGCAGTTGTATCTATGATAATGATCTCCAATACCACTAAGGCCAGCGTTTATGCCCGCCGTGAAGAAATACAGATCATGAAATACGTCGGCGCAACAAACGCCTTCATACGTATGCCGTTCTTTGTTGAAGGAATGGTAACAGGCCTCTTCGCCGGTATCGGCGCATTCTTCATAACATGGATCGTATATCGCTCTACATACAGCGTAATGACCGATCAGATCACACTTATGAATGCATTTGGCCTCCAGAGCTTGATCCCATTCAAGGATATCAGGCTTTTCGTACTGGTAGCTTACCTCATTGTCGGTGCTTTCATCGGCGCTCTCGGAAGCGTTATCAGTACAAAACGTCATATCGATGTCTGATATGATATATGAATCTAAATCCGATATTGACCAGTGATAAATAATAATTATGAAAGGAGTCGGCGTACGGGACAGCAAAATATCATCAGCTCCCGGAACGCAGATCATTATGAGTAAATTAAGTATCACAAAAAAGGTTCTTTCATTCGTTACCTGTTCAGCACTTTCACTTGGAATAGTTGCTTACTATCCCGTTGTAACAAGTAAAACTCCTACCAAGGCATCAGCTAAGACCATTGCCGAGATCCAGGAGGAAAGAGCCGCAAATGAAGCAAAGATCGCAGATTATGATTATCAGCTCAGTCAGCTCGAAGGCGATAAGGCTAATGAACAGGCCTATCAGCAAGCTCTTAATGATAAGATAAAGCTTATCAAGGAGAATATCGATAACCTCAACCTCGAACTCAATAAGCTGGAAGAGGATATCACAACTACTGAAAACAATATCAATCAGCTCGATCAGAATATCAAGGATCAGCAGGCTGATATCGATGAAAGCGTAGAGACATTCAAGCAGCGCCTTTGCAGTATGTATGTCTCAGGCAATGATAATCTCGCTTCGATCGTACTCGGTACAGGAAGCTTCTATGACGTAATGTCACAGGTAGAATCCGCAAACCGTATGGCCGAATACGATGAGAAGCTCATTAACAGTATTCTCGATGAGATCGATAATCTTGAACAGTCAAAGAAGGATCTCGAATCAGAAAAGCTGACCCTGGAAATGAAAAAGCAGGATCAGGAAAATAAAAAGGCTCAGAAGGCAAAGGATCTTGAAGAACTCAACACTGAGATGGCCAAGACCCAGGAAGTAATCGATAATCTTGCTATGCAGGAGAATATGCTTCAGAACAACAAGGCTCAGATCGCTCAGTATCAGGCAGAACTGGACGCTGAAGAAGATACCATCCGTGAAGCAGAGGAAGCTGCAAGACGTGAGGCAGATAGAAAAGCAGCGGAGGAAGCTGCAAGACAGGCTGCTGCTCAGCAGGCTGCACAGCAGCAGTCATACGCCAGCACCAATACCCAGACTTACATACCTTCTGAACCTACATATCATGAAACAACTGTATACGGCAGCGGATTTGCATGGCCGACACCCGGTTTCTACTATATCTCAAGCTACTATGGCCCTCGTTGGGGATCATTCCACAGAGGTATCGATGTAGGAGATTCCGGTATCCATGGAGCAGCTGCCTGTGCTTCAAAATCAGGTACAGTTATCGCTATGAACAGCAACTGTCCACATGACTGTGCAAAGACATCGAGCTGTGGCTGCGGAGGAGGATACGGAAACTACGTCCTCATCGCTCATGACGGCGGTTACTCCACAATGTATGCACACCTTGCTTCTGTATGCGTATCTGTCGGTGATACAGTTTCACAGGGACA
>JAAYBK010000126.1 GCA_012718885.1 Ruminococcus sp.
CACGCAGAGGACTCAAATGTTGAATATGACGAGGAGACAAGGACTCTCATACTCAAAGCCGGGGAAGTAACCCATTACGGACTAAGAAAATACAGCGATGCCTTGCACATCGTTGCTGAGGAAGGAGCTATTCTCCCGAAAAGCTGTCATGAATTATTCTATGATATGAACGTTATCAGTATCGACCTTTCAAAGGCTGATTCATCAAATGTTATCGATATGTGTAATATGTTTAGCGATTGTAAAAAACTAATTTCAATCGATATGAGCGGCCTTGATACATCAAATGTCACGTCTATGAGCGGTATGTTTTTGGACTGCTATTCACTGGAATCCATTGATCTTAGCAATTTTGACACCTCAAATGTCTCCAGTATGCTAGCCATGTTCTATAACTGCTGGGCACTGAAAAGTCTTGATCTGAGTTCTTTTAACACTTCACATTCTATGTGGCGTATGTTCGGTCACTGCAGATCACTGACCTATCTCAATATTAATAACTTCACTTTCACGGAAGAACAGGATACCACTAATATGTTCATGGACTGTCCGGAGGAGATCATTCCGGATAGCTACAAGGATATTCACGGATATCTCGCCGGTGATGCCAACTGCGACGGCAATGTTAAGATGAACGATGTGGTTCTTATCATGCAATCCATATCCAATCCGGATCAGTACGCTGTTGACGGAACATCTGATAAAAGAATAACCAAAATTGGAATTATCAACGCCGATGTTTCCGATTACACTGGCTTAACCCCTATGGACGCTCAGCTGATACAGCAGTATCTGCTCGGTCTGGAAGAGAAACTGTATCTTATCTGGTAAATGAGCTATAATTAATCAGAAAGAAGTGATAAGACTTGAAACGCAGGTCGTTTCTCGCCGGAATAGCAGCGGCATTCACCGCCTGGGGACTGCTGACTCTTGGAGACTGCTTTGACGAATATGTGCTCAATGAAGATTCAGCAGTCGGAGCCTTTATCGCCCTGACGATACCGATAGCGGTGTTCATATTCTACATTGTCCACTATCGCAGATCAAAGCCGGGGATCCCGGAGCTTATGTCCTGGTTCATCGGCTATTCAGCGCTGTTTCTTCCGGTATGGGCTTATGTATGCTCAGGCAACGGTCACTTCTTCATCCCACAGAAGAGCCGGACGGACTGGTTCGACTTCAACGGCATAGAATACCTTTTCTACGGCTTCACCGCATACTTTGCTTTTCTCGTACTTTGTGCTTTATTCCATTTCATACTGTTCATTGTGAAAAAGGCTAAGAGCAAAACGTAAGGAGAGGAATTTTTTCATCGGACGAGCCTATGCAGAACTCCCGCCCGGACTACTGCTCAGGAATGCTCTGTCCCCATTGTCTCTGCGCTCACATTATTTGCCGATGCAGATCATATTATCAGGAGGTACATTATGGAAACTATCACCGAAAAGACCTTTTACAGCCAGCTTTCCGGCAGTGCTGCCGGCGCAATCACAGCAACGCTCATTGGTGCCGCAATAGTAGGCGGAAGCGCTTTTTTCTGCGGTACACAACTGGGCTGGACAAATTTGCTCTCCGTGATACTGCTTGTCCTGACAGCTTTGTGTATAGCCCTTCTTATCTGGTTCATAATCAAGGCTGTAAGAGTGAAGCACCACCCGGTATTCCAGCGCTATGGCAATGCCGCTATCCTTGCCATGAAGATCAACAACGGCATGAGAAACCCGAGATATCTTGCAAAGCCGCTCATGGGAAACGCTCCCTTTGCAACACTGCTTACGGATGAGTTCATAGTCTCCGGAACCGAACTCGTAAGCTACATGGAGCTGAAAGATCTTTGCAGCGTCAAGGCCGGCGCTTTCGGTCAGTACCATAGAATAGTCGTCGGCGATCCCCTGCTCACAGCCGGCTCGCTGGCAGCAAACAAAATGGGCGACAAGTACCTTGAATCCAAAGGCATCAACAGCCAGACGCAGTTTGACCTGCTCATAATGAAAGACAACGCCGGCAAGCAGCACAACTACAGCGTTCAGCACAAGGACATGGAAAATGTGCTGGCTACTCTCCGGCAGATAGCTCCGCATATCCGATTTGAAGCGTAATTACAGGGAAGAAATATCGGATAAATCCGGACTGACAAGTGCAGAGCTGCCCTCCAATTTTTGAATCGAAAACAATACCGGCACTGCCAGTAAAGGCAATGCCGGTATCTTTATTATATCATTATTTTACCATGTTGTCTCTTAAAATTGCAAGGTCTGTCTCATCGTTTATTCCGTCATCATTGGCGTCGAGGAGCTCGATCTGGAACAAAGAAAGATCACTGTTCTCAGGATCTGCATAATATGCTTCAACTATATCATAATCCTCTTCATTGAATACTCCGTCGTAGTTCATATCGCCTCTTGGGAGGTTGATCTGGAGGTATCTGTCGATGTCTATAGCATCGCCGCCGTTTCTGAACTTGGCAGCGACCTGATCGTCAGGAGTGATAATCTTGCTGGTAACTACTCTGCCCTTATCGTCCTTGATGCAGATCCTTTTGATGACTACCTTTGTATTATAGCCGCCATTTGCGTTATTTACATTTATTCTGAAGGCTCTGCCGTTTCCTCTGTTTCCACGCTCATCGGAGCAAAGATCAGTGATATCTGAGAATATAGGACCGCTATACACAACTTTCTCATCTGTGCTGCTGCCGCCGTTTCTCTCAAGATAATGAGTTCCGCAGGAATTATCGATAGAAATGTCATAGAAGTTATCTGTCAGAAGGTCAACTTCAGTAACGAGCTTTAAGCTCTTTTCTGAAACATTGATCTTGTATGCATCACCCAGAGCAGTTGTTCTGCTGTATTTTTCAGGAACACCCGGGCAATTCTCAACAGCAGATTTTGCACGTACTGCGTCATACATTACCCATACAAAGCCATTGTTGCCGAAGGAGTCGCCCCATGAATTAACCATTCTGAATGCTCCGCTCTCACCGGCATCGATCTTTCCGTTGCCGTTTATATCGCAGGTGATATTGTCGTCATATCCAACGATAGTAAATTCGTGGCCACGATATTTTGGACCAGCAGCGTTCTGGTATACTGCCAATTCATCTGTTTCATTCACGCCGTCGCCAACGTGCTTCATGAACATCTCATAGTTGAAATCAGCGGATGCTGCAACGACCTTACCTTCGCTGAGATATTCCTTGATACGGTTGATGTACTTATCTTCTCTTGCTGTTTCACTGCTTGTGCCCCAGTTATAGTACTTTCCATCACCTATTATCTTGGACTGATACGGTGAGCAGCCTTCGTAGCTGTCAAGTCTCATATTCATTGCTTTGAAGAGTGCCTCAGTATCTCTCGGAATAGCTCTGTATGTTCTTACATAACGGTAATAGAGGTTAGAGTCGTTCCATACGGAGATATACCTGATCTTATCACTGCCTCTGAGAGCATTGTACTCATCAGCAGTGATATACTCGCCTACACGTCTGTAGAAATCGTCATTTACCTTCTCAAAGAAGGGCTTCTCAAAATCCTTGAGGGAGTTATAGTAGCTTGTACGGATATAGTAAGTATAATCCGGCTCGCCATTATAGAAGATTATACCTATCTGCTGATCGTAATTTGACTGATCAACAGTCAGAGCGCCTCTGTCCTTTAATACATCATATGCCTTTACCTCAACTGATCCGCCGTCAACACCGTCATTGATCTGGGGATAAGTTGAAGCCGGAGAATATGTAAAATCGATATCTGCATTGGGATTGTTTGCACGAAGAGTTTTTCTTGCTTCATATGTAAACTGGTAGTAAGTAGTGGCGCAAGCAACGCATGAGCCTACAGCGCCCTGATTAATTACTTCCGGGAAGAATTCCTTTGTTGCTTCGTCTGTTGCCAGGTTTACCCTTTCTGGAAGATAGTTCTCTGCATAAGCAGCCGGTGCCGCAGGCATAACTGCTGCTGTAGAAGCTATCAGGGCGAGTGATGTAACGAGTGCTGAAAATTTATGATTCATAACATGATCCTTTCATAATTAAATTTCCGGAAAGCTGGAAGCAATGCTTTGGACCCAGGTACCAGCATTTCCAAATAGCACGCTCGCAGCAATATTCTCCTATCGGACACTGTTTTTTCAGAATCGGCCAAATGTATAATTATTTTATTGTCTAAATAGAAAATTCTATATATATTTTATACAATCCATTTTGCATACATATTTAAATGTAAAAAAGGGGCGTGATAAGCAGTTTTCTTATCACGCCCATGCCTGTTTCAGGTCATTTCAATTATGTTTTCGGGGTAAGACTCGTTACCAATCCAAGCAGGAATCTCTGTATCTGTAAAGCGTCCTGCGGCGTGATGCCGCTGGTACTGTTGTCGTAAACATTCGCATTTACCCAGCCCTGCTGCTTGATATGGGTGCTGTCAGTTCCCTCGAGACCGTAGCGGTCTGCGTTGGAGAGAGCCTGCATTATGAGGACTGCATCGTTCATCTTAACAACGCCGTCATCATCTGCGTCGCCCCATACAGTGGCCTGCGGTGACGGAGGTGCTGTTGTAGTGGTAGTAGTTGTTGTTGTGGTGGCGGTTGTAGTCGTTGTTGTAGTTGTAACTATCGAAGCAGATGCTGATACATAGTCATCAACGATGCCTGCCCAGAATTTACCGATCTTCTCATAGCCGCCGGAATTTGGG
>JAAYBK010000127.1 GCA_012718885.1 Ruminococcus sp.
AAGGAAAAGGACGACGACGATAAGGAGACCAATACAGACAAGGTTTGCGTTGTTAAGTTCAAGGGCGAAGGCTGGAAGGTAATTCCTATGGAAGCTGAGGCACTTGAGAGCAAGGGCGAGAGCAAGGATAAGAAGAAGTCTTCATCCAGCGACTACGACTACGATTTCGATGATTACGACCTCGATGATTACGATCTCGACGATTTCGATTTCTGATCGATTATATGAAAACAACAATGGCTGTTGCACAAATGTGCGACAGCCGTTTTTTTGAATGGAAGATGATGAATGGCAAATACTATACTCAATCAGACCATAATAATGCTCATACTTATCCTTGTTGGAGTGCTCTGCTTCAGGACGAAGATAATCAGCAAGGAATCAAATAAGGATCTGTCAAAGCTCGTGCTTCAGGTAGTCAATCCTGCGATGATATTCATGTCGTATCAGACTGACTACAGGTCTGAGCTTGTACGGAATCTCCTGCTTACCTTTGCTCTTTCCGCAGGTGCAATGGCTGTGCTGATAGCCGCAGCCTACCTTCTTATTCCTCAGAAGGAGAAGAGAGAGACTGAGATCGAGCGCTTTTCGGCTATATACTCCAACTGTGGATTTATGGGCATCCCTCTTATGAATGCGCTTTTCGGAATGGAGGGAGTGTTCTATCTCACCGCTTATATCACAGTTTTCAATATAATCGTTTGGACTCACGGTATAATCCTTATCTCCGGCGAAAGGGATATGAAGAAAGTGATAAAGGTGTTCTATTCACCAACGATCATATCCATTGTTTTGGGAATAGTATGCTTTTTCCTCAGACTCAGACTGCCGGAGGTGCCTGCGAAAGCCCTGAATTTTGTCTCACAGCTGAATACTCCTCTTGCGATGATAGTATCGGGAGTGACTATGGCGGAGACAAATATCCCATTAATGCTGAAAAACAAGCGTGTGTACATTGTCTGCGGACTGCGGCTGCTGCTTCTGCCTGCAATACTTTCGCTCATGCTTGCATTTATACCTGTGGATGAGAAGGTGAGGATCACTGTTCTTGTTGCCGCAGCAGCTCCTCCCGCAGCAATGTGTACCCTTCAGTGCATACGCTACGGACGCAATTCTGTATATGCTTCTGAGCTGTTTACTGCCGGTACAATTTTGTCAGTGGCCACTTTGCCGCTGATGGTCCGGATTACGGAATATCTGACAAAAATCGTAACTTGAGTTTGTTAAAAGTGCTGATTTTAATCAATTTTGCATTTTACTGTTTGATTTTTACTAAAAGTATGTTATAATAAATTTGTGTAGTGAACTACTTATTTACTAAATTATTCAGAATGGAGATGTTAAAATGGAAAAAAGAGGAATCAGCAAGCTCGATCTGAAAAGAAGAAACAGAATGCAGATTCTCCGAGTTATCAGAGAATCCGGTCCTATATCCCGTGTTGATGTAGCAAGCACCCTTGAGATAACAAGAGCAGCTGTTACCATTATTACCAATGAAATGATCGAGGAGGGCGTCCTCGTTGAGATAGGTGAGGCTCCGGTAAATACAGAAAAGCTCCAGAAGGGCAGAAGGAAGATCCTCATTGATATAAATGTAAACAGCCGCTTTGCTCTCGGAGCAACTGTTGATGAGAAGGAAGTAAGCATTGGTCTTACAAACCTCAATTCAGAAGTTCTTGATAAGGCGAGCATGGTGATAGATGAGCGTACCACAAGCAAGGATATCATCAATTACATAATCAATACCAGCAACGAAATGGTAGAGAACAGCTGTCTTACAAAGGATAAGATCCTCGGCCTTGGCGTAGGCGTTGTTCCTTCAATGTGGGGCAAGCTGAAGATATTCTACAAGGACGGCGTCCTTGATTTCACAAACTTCATCGATAAGCTTTCAAGCGGCCTTGATTTTGAGATCCATTGCGGTAATGCTATCGGTCTTATGGCTCTTGCAAGCAACGATTACAGAACTCAGAACGGCTACCAGACCAATACTGCTTTTCTCCATAACGGAAATCAGGTGAATCTGGCTATAATCAATAAGAATGAGCTCTCAAGCGACTATATTTCCTATACCTCCATGATAGAGAAGTATATCGTATGCCCTAACGGCAAGCAGTATGAGGGATATCCTAATGGCTCCGTAAAGGCTGAGCTTTCAAGAACAGCAATGCTCAACGCTTTCTATGAGATCTACTCCAAGGACAAGACACCTGTGCTCTATGAACTTACAGAGGGCGACAAGTCCAAGATCAATACAGACAGTGTATTCATGGCTCTTATGAGAAACGAGGAGCCTGTAAAGAGCCTTGTTGACGAGCTTATCGCAAAGTATACAGTCCTTGTCAACAACCTGGCTATCAGCCATTTTGCAAAGAGGATAATACTCCATAACTTCAAACTCAATGAGAAGCAGTTTGACTATGTGAAGAGAGAAATGATACGCCTTGTAAGTGAAGAGATCGCTGACAGAGTTGTACTCAGCAAGCTTGACGGAAAGAATAACTTCCTCGGCGGCTGTGCTCTCATTGTTCAGGATAACTTCTATACAAGAGGCGGTATGCAGTGAGCTTTCTGTGAATCAGTAAGCATTTTATAAAAGATAAAGCCCGGAAGCAGTTCCGGGCTTTTTTATGTCATATTATATCCGCAAATACTCCGGATAATGAGGCGAGAAAAGTTTTTTGAACTGTTTCAGCAGGTATAACTTCACCGTTGAGTTCGAGATCCATAGTTGCACAGGCGTCGGCTACTACAGCGACTTTATAGCCGCAGTCCATAGCAGCACGGACAGTGGTATCTACACACATATGCGTCATCATACCGCATACGATCAGCTTCTGTGCTCCCATAGAGCGCAGGCATAGGTCAAGCTCTGTTTCGAGGAAGCTGTTTGGATAATACTTGTCAAGGACGATATCATCAGGCTCCGGTTTTATTCTGTCGGAGATCTCACAGCCGGGAGTTCCTTCAAGGAAGAAGGTATCATCCGGCGGATTGATATGGCGTATGTAGATGATAGGACGGCCTGAGCTTCGGCTCTCTGAGATAAGCGAGATTATCCTGTCCTCGGCCTCACGGGCTTTATGCAGCTCGCAGGCTCCGCCCGGGAAATAGTCATTTTGTACATCGATGATAAGCAGAACTTCTTTCATTATTACCTCCGTATCATTGTTTGGGTTCGGCGGCGGGCGTATGTGGTGTGCGGCGGTGCTTCATAACAGCTCCGGCAATTAGCATTATCACCAGGGAAATAAGAGTTCCGGTCAGTGCTCCTGAGGTATCTATCACAACATCCCGGAATTCGCAGGAACGTCCGGGGATGAATGACTGGTGGATCTCATCGGATACAGCGTAGAGGAAACAGAAGAACAGAGCTGCTGCTGAACTCACTGACCATATCCTGCGCTTTCCGACGCACATTGAAACACAGAAGCCCAGACACATATACAGCGTGAAATGGGCACATTTCCGCACATAAAAAGTGAATTTATCTTTAATGCTCTCTTGCTCCTGTGGAGTTTTTTCTTTATAGTCCTTTACAGTTAATTCAACGACAGTTTCTGTGACTTTTCCGCTGGTCTCGGAGGATTTCTCAGAGTTCTCACCGGAAAAACTGAATATAGTTATCATACATACAAGAGCAAGCAGTGCGAATACTATCCGCAGAGCATTTATTTTTGGCAATGTCATAGGTATCTCCTTCCATACAAGACATTATTATTATACTATTTTTTGCGGAGTTTGTAAAGTAATCTGACAAAGTTTATCCGCAAAAAATAATAAGAAAAATTTCAAAAATTACTTGTATCTTGCTTTATAAAATGGTATAATATAAATTGTATGATTATTCATAAATTTTGAGATAGATATTTTTTCGGAGGTTGAAATGAAAAGTTTTTTCGCTAATGTTTGGACCAAAAGAGTGGTAGCGATAATAAGTCTGCTGTATGCATTTATGGTGTGCAGGCTCTGCTATTTCTCCATATTCTATGATATACATATCCATGCGAGAGTCCAGCAGTGTCTTACTATAACATCCGTGTCCATAGTCGCACTGCTTATAATGCTGTATACAAGAAAGCAGATAATGACAAGGATCGCAAGTTTCCTTATATTGCCGGCAATGCTTCCGGTAGTTCTCCTCTATTTCGGGGAATGGGGAATGATAATACCGATAATACTGACCGGTGTTGCCATACTCCTCCTTTCGGGAGCAGGCGAGGGTGCAAAGACTGCACTTGGTACAGTAACGCTTCTGCTGTATATATTCGGAGCACTTGGATACTTCCTGTTTGCTTCATTCTTCGTAACAGCCACAAAGCAGGATGTCATTGAGGAGGGAGTATCGCCCTCAGGCAGATACCGCTACCGTGTTGTCAATACAGAGGACAGCTCTAAGGAGGACGAGGGACCAAGCGGAAGTACTGCCGTATATGTGGAGCCTAATTATGCGGACAAGAAGTATTCCTTTGCAACATTTACCCTTAAAAATATGGAGCGTGTAGTTCATCTTAACAGACCTATCTGCGAGGATATCAATATCGAGTGGAAAACTCAGAGCAGACAGGAGATAACTCAGGAACTCAATGCAATATCTGATACCATAGCTATCCACCTTTCTGAAGATGACCTTGAGTATCTCGGTTATTCATACGATGAAAAGCTTCGTCTTGAGGATGTAGCAGTATCAATGAGATTCAAGATAGACCGTACCGCTTCGGACGTTGATCCGATCTACCTTAATGACCTCTCCGACGAGCA
>JAAYBK010000128.1 GCA_012718885.1 Ruminococcus sp.
GCTTCTGCCGAAAAAGATCAGCAATAAGATAAAACCCAACAGCCTATGGCAGTCCCCACTGACGGGAGATATGAAAAAGGCCATAAAGAAAAGCCATAGCAGATCTGTATCCCTGAGAGTTAAGGTGGTCCTTATACTTACCGCTGCTACGATAATCATAGCGGGTACTGCTACAGTGATCAGTACGATACTCTTCAAGGATACTAACACCAATGACAAGAAAAAGCTGGCAAACGGCGTTGCAGAGCTTGCCGCAAGCTATATCGATCCGGAAAAGGTAGACAGTTTCCTTGAAGAGGGCGAGGCCTCGGAAGATTACGTCCACACTCAGGAAATGCTGTATACACTTAAAGAGACCTATCCGGATGTGGAATACCTCTATGTATATCGTATTGAGCCGGACGGATGCCATGTGGTTTTCGATCTTGACACCGATGAGATAGAAGGCAGGGAAGCTGGAGAGATACAGGAATTTGACGAATCGTTCAGTGATCTCATCCCTTCACTTTTAGCGGGAGAAGAGATAGATCCTATCATATCCGACGATTCCTACGGCTGGCTGCTGACGGTATATAAGCCGGTGTATGATTCACATGGGAAATGTGTGTGCTATGCAGCAGTTGATATCTCAATGGATGATATCTCAGTATACAGCCACAGATTTATGGTCAAGCTCATATCCCTCGTTCTGGGCTTCTTCTTACTCATTATAGCTGTATGTACCTGGGTAGTGAAACATAATATCCTTATCCCGGTAAATACGATGGCGTACTGTGCAGGTAAATTTGCATTTGACAATACCGAAACTATCGAGCAAAGCGTTGAGCGTATGAGAGGTCTGGATATCCGTACAGGCGATGAGATCGAGAACCTGTACCTGGCCTTTGTCAAGACTATCGGCGACAGTATGAACTATGTATCCGATATAAAGACAAAGACGGAGACGATCTCCCGTATGCAGAACGGACTTATCATGGTACTTGCAGATATGGTCGAGAGCCGTGACAAGTGTACCGGAGATCATGTACGCAAGACCTCTGCTTATGTCAAGCTCATCATGGAGAAGATGAAGGAGAAGAATTATTATCCCGATCAGCTCACAGATGAATTTATCCATAATGTAATGAATGCTGCTCCGCTTCACGATATAGGCAAGATACATATTTCCGATATCATCCTCAATAAGCCTTCAAGGCTTACCGATGAGGAATTTGTGATAATGAAGACGCACACTACTATCGGCAGCGAGATAATTGACAGGGCTATAGATATGGTTCCTGATTCTGAGTATCTACATGAAGCAAGAAATCTTTCGGAGTTCCACCATGAAAAATGGAACGGCAAGGGCTATCCGCATGGTATCAGCGGTGAAGAGATACCTCTTTCTGCAAGGATAATGGCAGTAGCAGATGTATTTGATGCACTTGTTTCACGTAGGAGCTATAAGGAGCCGTTCACATTTGAAAAGGCTATGGATATCATACGTGAGGATGCAGGTGTCCATTTTGATCCGCTTGTAGCTGATGCCTTCCTTGGTGCAGAGGAAGAGGTGAGACAGATCGCAGAGGATTTTGCAAAGGATAGTGCTAAGGAATAACAACGCCGAAGGCGGCAAAATGGGAGTCCAGAGGGTTGTTAATCCTCTGGCAGGGGGGGAAACCGAGGGGGACAGAGCCCCCCCTGAAAAGCAGTACAGCGAGCGAAGCTATGCTGTACTGCCGCAGCACAAATCCTGCCCCGGCTTGACCGGCAAGTTGAGTATAATAAGCAACAGGGAGACGCTTTTATAAGCGTCTCCCTGTTGCTTATTATTCGCTTCTTTTTCCAAGCTCCCAGAATGCCACAGCACTTGCGGCAGCCACATTCAGTGAATCTACTCCATGCGCCATAGGTATCTTTATTGTATAATCACTGGCATCTATTGTCGATTCACACAGCCCTTCTCCCTCTGTGCCAAGAATGACAGCAAGCTTCTTCTCGCTCCTCAGCTTCGTATCACTGATGCTTACGGTATCTTTCCGCAGCGCCATTGCAGCAGTCGCAAAGCCATATCGATGCAGCTCATCTATATAGTCCGGAGCACCGCTGCTGAGGTAGGTCCAGGGCAGCTGGAAAACTGTTCCCATACTTACACGGATCGAGCGCCGGTAAAGCGGATCGCTGCTGGCAGGAGTCAGGACTACTGCATCAAATCCCAGAGCGGCTGCGGAGCGGAATATAGCTCCCACATTGGTCTGGTTCATAACGTCTTCAAGTACGGCTATCCGCTCTGCGCTTTGGAGTATCTGCTCGGGAGCAGGTGAGGGCCGCCTTCTCATGGAGCATAGCGCTCCCTGTATGAGCTTGAAGCCGGTCAGCTCTGTAAGTATCTCCGATGGAGCAGTGTATACCGGGATATCGCCGCATTTCTCGATTATATCCCTTGCCTGCCCCTCTATGTACTTCCTTTCAAGCAGCATTGACAGAGGTTCATAGCCGGCTGCAAGAGCAGTTCGTATCACCTTTGGACTTTCGGCGATGAATATCCCCGGTTCAGGTTCATAATACCGAAGAAGCTGTACCTCAGATGTGCTGCGGAACGGCTGAAGCTCCGGCAGCGACAGGTCGTTTATCTCAATTATGTTTGCCATTTCTACTCCTTTATATCGAGATATATTCCGGATCAGTGTTTACCCGGCGGAATACCTCGTCAATACCTTCCTTGTTTATATCGTCGCCGATGACTATGAGCACAGCCTGTCCGCTTGTTACAGGAGAAAGCTCAGTCTTTTCACGGGTGGCGTTTATTTTTATCCAGCCGCCGTTTCCATCGGGGAGAGAGCCTTTTATACGCATGATACGGCCATAGCTGCCGCTGAGGATGATATTCTCCACTGTGTCGGCGATCTTCTCATATGGCATGGCAATGTTCATAAAGTAATGCACTCCGCTGATGATATCGCCGGGGTGGTATTTTTTTACGTAGGATGAGCCACGGTATCCGGCGTTAAGAAGAGTGGAAAAATCATTGTCCGTAAGCTCGTTCCAGTTCTTTGCCAGAATATCTTTCCTTGAAAAATGCCTGTCACAGCGTATTTCAGCCAGTGAGCGTTCAAGGTGGGCGAGGAGCCTGTCGGCTGTCTGTTCTTCAGTCTCATCCGGAAAGGACTCCCGCTTGCTGAGTATCAGCTTTCCGCAGCAGGCAGCCTCTGAGGCAAAGAGATATTCCATCTGCTCCGGAAGCTGTTCGTCGGTCTCGGCGTCGATGATAGTGAGGATGCTTCCTACTTCAAACCAGCGGTCGAGAGGGGACTCGTGTATGGTGTCGAAGAACTCGTCCATGTCAAATATGCCGGAGGGCTCAACGATAACACGGTCAAAATGCTGCATACCAAGGGATATGAGCTGTGTCTTGAAGCGTCTCCTGTGGCAGTGGGCATCGCCGCCTCCTGCCACCATTTCAAGCTGACAGTTATCGCATTTCAGATCCTGTAGTATCATCATATCGACGTTGACAGCCCCGAAATCATTTTCCAGTATCGCTATCCGCTGTCCCTGGGATATCAGATAGCGTGCATAATGCTTCAGGAATGTGGTTTTTCCTGAGCCGAGGATACCTGTTATCAGATCGATCTTTGTCATATTTCCCTCCTATGATATCAGTCCCAGCTTTCTGAGCCTTGAGTTTACAGCAAGCTTTGTCCGTTTATGACGGAGCGCCATTTCGGCAGTGGTCATCCCTCCGGAAAATTCCTGCCGGAGCAGCTCGTCCTCCTGATCTGTCCATAGCTTCGGAGCAGTATCACGGGATACGGCGATGCGCTCACGCACACTGTCAAGCTGCTTTTCAAGGCTGCTTACCTCTCCCTCCGGAGCCTTTTCGTCATCAGGATGAGTGCGGATATACTCGCTGATAAGTCCGCAGAAGTCGTCACCGTACTTGTCAGCCTTGCTGCGGCCTACACCTGAGACTGTAAGGAACGCTGCCCTTTCAGTAGGGAGTATCCGGCACATATCACGCAGCGCTGCGTCCGAGAATACGATATATGCAGGCACATGAGCCTCCGCTGCAAGTTTTCCTCTGAGGCTCCGCAGTTCTGCAAACAAAGGGCTTTCCGCATAGAATCGGTCGTCTGCCCTTTTCTTGCCGAGAGGAGTCTGCTCCTTAGGAAGATTCATGCTTATGGGCGTTTTGTCACGGAGAAGTCCTGCCGAGGCTGGTGCCAGGCTGACCATAGGATAATCGTCATCGGTGATATGAAGGTAGTCCATGGCGATAAGGTAGTCCAGCTCTGCCCGGATCCTTTTCGGTGAGACATCGGACATTATCCCGTAGGTGGAGAGCTTGTCGAAGCCAAGGGAGAGCAGCCTTTCGTTCTTGCTTCCCCGGAGCACATCCACTATCATTCCTTTGCCGTAGTCACGGCCTTTCTGCTTTATGCGGTAGACGCAGGAAACGATCTTCTGTGCATCGACAGTGATATCCACCTTCTCAAAGCCGTTAACACAGCATGAGCAGTTTCCGCAATAATTCGGTGCTTTTTCTCCGAAGTAGTTCAGCATGAACTCTCTGAGGCAGCCGGTGGTCGTGGAGTAGAAGGTCATTTCCTTGAGCCTCTGCTTGTCACGTTCAAGCATTATGTCCTTCTCCTCGTCGGAAAGGTCGGTATTTACTTCACGGCTTTTCTCTATCATAAAGCTGTTTGTCCTTACGTCGGCACCGCTGTATAGCAGCACACATTCAGCCGGTTCGCCGTCACGGCCTGCACGGCCGGCCTCCTGATAGTAGCTCTCGATATTCTTCGGCATATTGTAATGTATCACAAAGGATACATCGGATTTGTCGATGCCCATGCCGAATGCGTTTGTCGCCACCATTATCCGGCGGCGGTCATAGATGAAGTCCTCCTGGTTCCTGCGCCTTTCACTGTCGGAAAGACCTGCGTGATAGCGTGTGGCGGAGAAACCGTCCTCGTTGAGCCGGTCGCAGACCTCTTCCACCTTCTTGCGTGAAAGGCAGTAGACGATACCGCATTTGTTCCCGTATCCGGCTATCAGTTTTCGCAGGGCGTCATATTTGTTTGAAGGCTGCATAACAGAAAAGTAGAGGTTTTTCCGGTCGAAGCCGGTGGTCAGCGAAAAAGGTTCATTTAGCCTGAGGATGCGGATTATATCTTCTCTGACCTCTGATGTGGCGGTAGCGGTGAATGCGCTTACTATAGGGCGGTGAGGGAGCCTGTCTATGAATTCGGTTATGTGCAGGTAGCTTGGGCGGAAGTCCTGTCCCCACTGAGAGACACAGTGTGCCTCGTCAACTGTTACCATCGATATCTCAACTGCCGAGGCAAGTCTTATCATTTCCTGGGTGTCAAGTCTTTCCGGAGCGGCATATATCAGCTTGTAATCGCCCTGGAAGGCTTTTCTCATAGTCTCGGCATACTCCTCCGCAGTAAGTGAGCTGTTTATGCAGGCGGCACTTACGCCTGCCGATACAAGGGCGCTGACCTGATCCTTCATAAGGGATATGAGCGGGGATACTACTATCGTCAGTCCTTCAAGCATGAGTGCAGGCACCTGATAGCAGAGAGATTTTCCGGCTCCGGTGGGCATTATACCAAGAACGTCCCGGTCGGAGAGGATATTATCGATCAGCTCCTCCTGACCGCTGCGGAAGCCTTTATGTCCGAAATATTCCTTTAGAACCGAGAGCTTATCCATGTTTTTTCTCCTTTGAGGATCCTGTGAGGTTGACTGTTATTATGCCGGCGGTTATGAGAAGAAGGGCGGAAGTTATCATCAAAGGGCCTGCTGCTGATTTTTCCGAGAGCAGTAGCGCCGAGAGTATAACTCCGAATACAGGGTTCA
This sequence comes from Ruminococcus sp., assembly GCA_012718885.1. Classification (GTDB taxonomy): domain Bacteria; phylum Bacillota; class Clostridia; order Oscillospirales; family Ruminococcaceae; genus Ruminococcus. The sequence continues at coordinate 5,845 of JAAYBK010000128.1, forward strand.
TAAAGCCGAAAACTGATACTGAGGATACCGGATTGTATTTCAGCAGTATGCTCCAGAGCGAAAATGCAGCAGCCGATATGAATGCCAGATACAGCAGCATTGCGCTGCCTGCCGGAGTGAAGCTGTCATGGGAGCCTCCGGCGGCAAGACCGGCTGTTATCATGGCAGTGCCTCCGATTATGAACTGCCAGCTGCTCAGCAGCACAGGATCGGCAGTTTTGGTAAAACGCTTCGTAAATGAGGCTGAAAATGCATAGGAAAGGGCTGACAGAAACACAAGTCCTTCTCCGGAGAAGCTCATGCTCAGATCACTGTCTCCGGTCAGATTTATGAGGATGACGCCGCTGAATCCAAGTATACATCCGATAATCTTTCTTGCGGTCAGCCGTTCCGTCCGGAATACTATTACCGATACCAGTATTGAAAGGAAAACGTTTGAAGCGGTTATGATAGAGCTTTTCATACCGGTGGTGTGGGAAAGGCCTATGTAGAAAAAGGTGTATTGCAGTATCGTCTGAAACAGGGATAGTAAGCATACCTTTGGAAGACTGTTTCTGTCCGGTATGAGCGGCTTTTTCTGTGCAAGACTGCCGGCGGCTGCGGCCATTATACCGGCCATCAGAAAGCGCTCTCCGGCAAAGAGTATCTGCGATGAGGTGCTGTCCGAAGGAATATGGAAAAGCCTGTATCCTATTTTTATGCAGGGAAAAGCGCTGCCCCAGAGCAGGCAGCATATCAGAGTCATACATACTATGACTGATCTTCTTGTGAAAAAACTTCTTTTATCCATTATAACTCCTGAAATTATTTATCTGTATAATTATACCACTATTAAATATGAAATGCAACGGTTGAAGTTGCAGGCGTGATGTGGTATAATAAAATAGATATTATGTGAGGGGAGCGATGATCCTGAAAAAGATACTGAAAATGAAAAAGCGTCATCTTATACCGGCGCTCATAATGCTACTCATGCTGTTTATAAATATCCTTGCAAGATTGTGCAGACCATTTGCGGACTTCTATGTTTTCAAGGTTTTTCCCCATATTTCAGATATTCTTTCACGTATAAGCGGAATATTTCCGTTTTCAGTGGGAGAGGTGCTGATAATAATGGGACTGCTCCTTGTTGTAATTGGTCTGCCACTGACGGCAGGTCTCCTCATATTCCGGAAGAGTTCACGGCGGAGAACTGCGGATATTTTTGCTGCTGCGGTGCTGTGGATAGTCTGCTACATATTTACCACAGAGACTATGAACTGCTTCATAATGTATCAGTGTACGCCGTTTTCCGAGCGTTACCTGAAGCCGAAGGAGCATCCCAGAAGCGAGCTCGTGGCACTGTACGGAGCTCTTATCGATGAGGCGAACAGGCTTGCTCCGCAGGTGCCCAGGGACAGCGATGACAGATTTTACCTCACCGCTGACTTTAATGAAGAGGCCAAGAAGGCTATGAAGGCACTTGGCGAGGATTATCCCCAGCTAAAGGGATATTATCCGGATGCAAAGCCGATAAAGTTTTCGTATTTCATGAGCCAGACCCACCTTTCAGGCATATATTTCCCGTTTTCCATGGAGTCCAATTACAATGACGATATGGTAAAGACCAATTTGCCGGATACTATCTGCCATGAGTATTCCCACCTCCGTGGCTTCATTCAGGAAGATGAGGCGAATTTTATAGCCTATCTTGCTACGATGAGAAGCGATAATATTGAGTTCCGCTATTCGGGCTGCCTTGAGGGGCTGGAGTACGTCCATAATCAGATATACAAGAACGATATCAACGAGGGATATTACCTTACCGATACTATCTCTGACCAGGTGAGGAAGGATTGGTTCAGGTTCCTGCCGGATAACTACTGGGAGGAGAATAAGAAAAAGGAGATAATCCCCACTGAGACTGTGGATACAGTTTCCGAAGCGGCGCTGGATACAAATATCAAGATGAACGGCCGTGAGGACGGCGTGGAAGCTTATTCTATGATGGTCACTCTGATGCTGGATTATTACTTCCCTGCGAAATGACATATGTAAATAAAACAGCCGGACAGGTGTCCGGCTGTTTTTTATGTTTCACTTTTTTCTGGATCCGTAGCTGTTGCAGATGTAACAGCTTCTGCTCCGGAGGTCATTTCTGTTGTTTCAGCAGCAATGCTGCTCTCAGAGATCACCTTCAGCTCTGTGAACGACATTTTCAGGTCGTTGTTGGGCATCTCAAATCCGCTGAGGCGGCCTTCCTTATCAACTGTAAGGGTATAGCTGCCGCCGTCAAGTTTTCCGCTTATGACCAGCAGCCCATCCTTTTCATCGCCGCTGAGCTCCTCTGCTGAGGCGTTCTCGTCGACGGCCTTCATCAGATTGAGAATCATTGCCCTTACCGGTACTGCCGACTGAGGGACTGAGAAGCTGAGACCCTTGTAGGAGGCCTTGGTGTTGCCTTCGCTGAATTCAAGCTTTATACCGCTGAGGCTGTTGGGGGAGCTGAACTCCAC
>JAAYBK010000129.1 GCA_012718885.1 Ruminococcus sp.
ATGATAAACAAAGCCTGAAAGCGTTCGGTCTGCTTTCAGGCTTTATTCTTATTCTCTTATTTCAAGCTCTCTTCTCACTTCATCGAGAAATCTCTTTCCCATACTGCTGAGCTCGTTGTTTTTCTTTGTGATATATCCGATATTCATTGAACTCTGAACACTGTCGTCAGTCCTGAACGGTATCACAAGGAACTGGTCGCCGCTGAGCTTTTCCGAGTATATGCTCGAACACAGAGTATACCCGTTAAGACCTTCCATAAGGTTCATCATTGTAGCGCGGTCAGTAGCTTTGACAGTTTTCTGATAGGCGTGTTCGATGAGTATTTCCTCGGCGAAATATATCTCAGTCTCATTTTCCTGTTCAAAGGAAAGACATGGATACGGATCGAGCTGCTCAAAGGTGAGTTCCTTTTCATTTGCAAGAGGATGTGAGCAGGCAAGGTATACACTTGCCGGACAGACAATAAGCGAATGAAATTCAAGCTCATGCTCACGGAGAAGTCTGCTTATAACGCGCTGATTAGCCTCACAGGTATAGATTATTCCTATTTCGCTTTTCAGCGAGCTTACGTCCTTTATGACGTTTGCAGTGGCAGTTTCTCTCAGAGCAAGGTCAAACTGGTTAGAGTCGTAATGCTTTGCCATTTCTATGAAAGCCTTGACCGCAAAGGAGTAGTGCTGCATTGACACAGCAAAGCGCCTGCGGAACTTCATTTCCTCGCCGTATTCTTCCATTACTTCTTCGTATTGCTGATAGACACGCTTGATCTTTGAAAGGAACTGTTCTCCCTCAACAGTAGTCGTAACGCCTTTGTGAGTACGGTGAAATATCTGTATCCCGAGCTCGCTTTCAACGTCACGAACAGCGCCTGTAAGTGTGGGCTGGGCTATGAACAGCTTTTCGGCAGCTTTGTTCATTGATCGTGATTCTGATATAGTGAGAAGATAGTTGATCTGTTGTAAAGTCATAGAACACCTCGTTAAAAAAACAGCTCCTTCATTTATAGAAGAAGCTGTTTTGTCGTTTCATTTAAATGTATTGTTCAGGAGGCATACACTAAATGTTTTCAGCTAAAATGTGGTTTCTGTTCAACATCGTCCAGAGCTGCACATTCGGTCTGTCCCCCTGACGACAGAGCGGAGCATTTTAAGCCTACAGGAAATTTTATTTTTCATTTTGACCGCTCCTTTCGTTTGGTATGGTTATATTATACCCCGAAAAAAGCATTTTGTCCAATGCGAAAAATCCATTACAGATTATAGGAAAACACTATATGCTATTCAAACCTCAGTCTCATCTGATACCATTTAACACCACCGTGTTCAGATGATGATATGCCCTCGCTGACAAATCCGAAACGGCTGTAAAATGGGATAAGCTCTTCCTTGCAGGTGAGAACTATACCCCAGCGCCCATGCTTTTTTGTATCTTCGATAACACGTTCCATAAGCTTAGAAGCAAAGCTGCTTTTTCGATACGCTGGAGCTGTTGCAACTCCGAAAAGCATTAGCCATTTGCCGTCGGCAGCATACATATCTGTGCCACTGTACATTTCATCGCACAGTTCTTTAACATCTGTTGTCATTCCGTTTATCATGGAAATAATTTGTCCGTCAATTTCAAGCAACCAGAAACATTCAGGATAATTTTGCAGTCTGAGCTCAAAAGCCTTTCTGCCTGCGGCTTCCGGGACAGGAAAACAGCTTCGTTCAAGCTCTGTAACTGTGTCAAGATCGCTGATACCTGCCTTTCTTATATTTAGGCCCTGCATATGTCTTTTACTACCTCCCCGGCAATTATAACACTCTATTTCTCCTATTTAGGATTGCTTTAATATTTTGATTACTGTATCCTTTAAAAGGTATCAAAAGATTTTTATTTCTTCTGTTGTTTTTTTCTAAAAAAATGTAGGCATTTTTAATCAGTCAGTTTTTCAACAGTTTCTCCATTTAATATCATATTTAAAAAACTCCTTAACATTAGTATTTTGAAAAGTATTCATCAATAGTATATTCTTCACCTGTACGATCATAGTAATTTGCTCTGCCTCTATAATCCACTTCTGTTCTACATGAATCAGTTGATATAGTTTCATGTTTATTTATAAAGCTTAAGCTATAGAAACCTATATATTCTTGTTCTTTATACCATTGAGCAGTACCATTTAGTATATATTCGTAATCAGGCCATTCACGCATAACGTTTATTCTATGTGAACCATCAATTTTGTGCTCATAAAGAAATTTAGCATAGTTTACAGCAAATTTTTCAAGCGTATCAAAATCATACTTATCCATCTTTATGAATATTATGTTTAATGCACCATATCTCCATTGAAAATCATTGTTTTCAATTTCAGACATTTCAATATAACTTGCGAAAGTACTTGAATAATACCTATAATCATCATTACCTAAGTATGAATGTATCCAATCATCAATTAATTCTTCGCAATTATCAGCTACTGACTTGCTTTGGTAATCGTCTGTCAAATTTCCATCAGAATCAATTTTAACTGTAACCGTTCTTTTCTTTTTATCGGATAGCGAGTAGGCATACAATTCTTCGCTTTGCATTTTTCCTGGCTCGAGATATCCTTTGTAAATAAACTCTTCCCCATATTTCTCATTGAGATATGTTATCATCTCATAGATGTGCTGGATAGAGCGCTTTTGCACCGGTGTGAGTTGTTCAATGTCGGTGGGAAGCCCCTCTGCCTCAAGAAGATTTTTTTGCCATTCATTTAGTGTTTCTGACTTCTGCCATTTGTGTCCTGTCTGACTGCTGTCATTGTTCTTTCCGCACGATGTTAACATTGATGCTGTGAGAGTTGCTGAGGTTAGTAGTGCAATCACTTTTTTCATAGTTTTTTATCCCCCTGAAATATTTATATACAGTAATTATTTTAGCATTTTTGTTCAAATCAGTCAATAGCTTTGTTGATAAAACAACAGGGGAATTTAATATAAAAGCAAAATAAGCATTAATCCAAAACTTGATCTCGCTGTCCCATACGTACTAATACATCTTCTCACAAGTATCAAAATGAAATTATAACTTTAGCCGATGGTCGAGGATATCATCTATCCCTATAACTGATTATAGATTTTCGGAATTGGACATTTCACGAATTACGTAGTATAATAAAAGCATCTCAAAGAAAGGAGTTGTTTCACGATGAAAAAGATATGTTGCTGCTGTTGTATGACTTTAAACAACCGAATAGTTTTTTGTCGGAGAAACAGCACTTTTGTTTTATAAGTATGCGCCTGTGCGCCAATAATCAAAAACAAAGGGAATGCAGTTTTCTGCGTTCCCTATTTTTATGTTTAAGGAGAATTTATTATGAGCAAGTACATTTTTACATCAGAATCAGTTACAGAGGGACATCCCGATAAGGTCGCAGACAGGATATCAGATTCTATCCTCGACGCCTATCTTGAAAAAGATCCGGCTGCAAGAGTTGCAGCGGAAACTGTACTGAAAAACAACACCGTTATCCTCGCCGGAGAAATAAGCTCATCTGCTGAAATAGATACAGAAAAGGTAGTGCGTGACGCTATAAACAGTATCGGCTACAACAACGAAGCACTTGGCTTTGACGGTCACACCGCAGAGATAATCAACCTTCTCGACAGACAGTCTCCCGATATCGCACAGGGCGTTGATTCCGCTCTTGAAGTAAGAGAAGAAAACGGTACCGACATTGGTGCCGGAGATCAGGGTATCATATTCGGTTACGCTGTGAATGAAACTCCCGAGCTTCTTCCGCTCCCTATCTCACTTGCACACAGACTTGCATACAGACTTACCGAAGTCCGCAAGAACGGTACGCTGAAATATCTCCGCCCTGACGGAAAAACTCAGGTATCCGTCATTTATGAAGACGGCAAGGCAGTAGGCATTGACACTGTTCTTATCTCAACTCAGCATGACGAGGAGGTTTCTCAGGCACAGCTCCGCAGCGACCTTATCGAGTATGTCATCAAGCCTATTATCCCCGAGGAATGGCTCAACGACGAAGTTCGTATCCTTGTTAATCCAACAGGCAGATTCGTTATCGGCGGACCGGTCGGCGACAGCGGTCTCACAGGCAGAAAGATCATCGTTGACACCTACGGCGGAGCTGCTCATCACGGCGGCGGAGCTTTCAGCGGAAAGGACTCCACAAAGGTTGACAGAAGTGCCGCATACGCTGCAAGATGGGCAGCAAAGAATATCGTTGCCGCAGGACTTGCAGAACGCGCAGAGATTCAGCTTGCATATGCTATCGGTGTAGCTGCTCCTGTCTCTATATACGTAAATACATTCGGAACCGGCGTTATACCCGATGAAGATATACAGGCTGCTGTTTCGGAAGTATTTGACTTCACTCCCAGCGGCATAATCAGAGAGCTTGAACTCAGAAAGCCTGTGTTCGCTCAGACTTCTGCCTACGGTCACTTCGGAAGACCTGATGCTAACTTCTCCTGGGAGCGTACAAATAAAGCTGCTGAACTTAAAAAGGTTCTCCATGCAGCAGTTAAAGCATAACTTGAAAGTCAGCTGATGAATAATGTTGCAATAAAAACTACAAAACATCGCTCCCATAATGCTGTTTGATATCAGCTTATAACAGATTTTGGGCATTCCCTGACTATACTTTTCCTAACAATTCCAATTATACAAGGCGGTACTCAATAAGAATACCGCCTTTATTTCCATTAGATTTGATTTCGTTTTCTCCGATAAGGGAATCTTACGTTGGTGAACGTATCATAACTGGCAATGGGCATTCCGCAAATCTTTGCTTTATTCAGTGCGGCCTTTACAGCTGCCTTAGCTCTTATATCCATATCTATATAGTCCTGAGAAAAATACGCCTCTTTTTCAGAATTATCAATTACGGTATTAACCTATGAAACGATCCTGCAACCTCTCCAGAAACATCTCTGCCGCAGGAGAAAAAGCCTGATACTTCTTCCATATCAGATCAAGTCCCGAAGTCATTTTGGGCATAAGCGGCCGGAAACAAAGATCGCTTTCGCTGTCGGTGTTCACGATACCGTCTATACTGACTGCATAGCCTACACCTGCCTTGACCATGAGAGCTGCGTTATACATCAGATTGAAGGTGGTAACGATGTTCAGCTTGTCGAAATCTTCTCCGAACCAGTCTATGAAATCATTGCCCTTGCTTTTTGTGACTAAGACCTGACGGGACATTATAAGCGGCAAATCAAGCAGATCAGCTCTTGTGATCTTCTTCTTTTTTGCAAGTGGTGCGTCTTTTCGCATAACAACTCCCCATATATCCTTCGCAGGCAGATGGATACAATCATATTTCGTAACATCCGCAGGCTGAACGAGGATACCGAAATCAAGCAGTCCTCTGTCAAGACGTTCGGTAACATCAGCTTCATTGCCGCTGTAAAGATGATAGCGAATATTGGGATATTCTTTTCTCAGCTCTGCTATCAGGTCAGCTATCAGACTGACAGCAAGCGTTTCACCGCCGCCGATGTAAATATCTCCTGCAAGCGGCTTATCCATTGACAAAAATTCCGCTGAGGTCTTGTCTACCATAGCAACGATCTCCTCGGCTCTCTGACGGAAAATAAAGCCCTCCTGCGTGAGCTTCATACTGTGGCTGCTTCTATGAAACAGCTTCTGCCCCAGCTCGTCCTCCAAGTCTTTTATCTGCCGTGACAGCGTAGGCTGTGTGATATGCAGTTGTTCCGCAGCCGATGTGATGCTGCCTTCTCTTGCGATCGTGAGAAAATAGCGTAATACACGAATTTCCATAGCCATGCCTCCTTTCGGGTATGGCTTAATTATACCATTTCGTGATATGCCTGTCAAGCATATCTTGATTTGCTTATAAAGTATTTGCTATTTCTATGATTCTGTGGTAGAATGTAATCACAGGGAGGTGAAGGATATGACAGAGCAGGATATATTTAAGATACGGCGTAATCTGACTGATGCAGGAATGAACGAATCAGAAATAGATGAGTGTATCAGTCTGATTGAGCAGAACAGGTACGCAGAGCTGAACAGACTGCTGACAATGCACAGGCTTTCGCTCTTGGACACCGTTCATAAGTACAATACCTGTATAGACTGCCTTGATTACTTCACCCACACACTGGAAAGATCGTAGGAGGTGCTTGTATGAAACACTTATTAGCGATATGCAGTTCCGCACTCATTGCTCTGTCTGCCTGCTTTTCCGGCAGTTCAAGCACAAAGGTGGAGACAGCAGAAATAACGTCCGACGGCTATCAATATACGATACAAGATGTTCGCAATTTGCAGGATTTCCTGCTGACAAGACCGACCGAAGAAGATCTGACTGGTAAGCCCTATGACATGAACGGTGATGACCGATGGGACGTATTTGATCTGTGCCTTATGAAGCGTGAGGTTCTAAAAGATATGAACATCGAATCCGATAACGACACGCTTGTAGTTTACTTCTCACGCACGGGCAACACGGAGAAAATCGCAGAATACCTGATCGAGCTTACCGATGCTGACAGCTATGTGATCGAAGCGGCTGTGCCGTATACCGATGATGACATCAAATATCAGGACGATAACTGCCGGGCAAACAAGGAGCAGAACGATAAAACAGTCCGTCCGGAGATAGCCGATCCTATTTCTTCTATTGACAGCTATGATACGATATTCCTCGGTTACCCGATATGGTGGGGACAAGAACCCCGTATTATCGACACTTTCCTTGAAAGCTATGACTTCTCGGAGAAAACCGTTATCCCGTTCTGCACATCGGGCAGCAGCGGTATCGGAACAAGCGAAGAAAATATCTCGGAGCTTGTGACTATTGGAAATCAGCTTGAAGGCAGACGTTTTCCTGCGAGTGCTACAAAGGACGATGTAAAAGCGTGGTATGATACGCTTCCGCTGAACAAAGGAAATGAAGATATGAAGTTGAAAATATCCGTCAACGGTACGGAACTTACAGCAACACTTGCCGACAGCACTGCCGCAAAAGAGCTTGCAGAAAAGCTGAAATCCGAACCTGTTACGCTCACGCTGAATGAATACGGTGGGTTTGAAAAGGTCGGTAAGCTGCCATGGTCGCTCACCAAAACAGATGAGAGTATCGTGACCGAAGCAGGCGATATTATGCTCTATCAGGGCAATCAGATGACGATCTTCTATAACTCAAATTCATGGAGTTATACAAAACTCGGACATATCGACAATATCACAGGCGAAGAATTAGCAAAGCTGTTCGGTGAAGGAAATATCACCGTAACGCTATCATATTAAAAACGGAGGTATCTGAGATGAAAGAAGAAATGCTGACTTTAACACAGGAATGGGACAAGACCTTCCCACAGTCCGACAAGGTCGATCACAAGAAAGTGACATTTCATAACCGCTATGGCATCACTCTTGCTGCCGATATGTATATCCCGAAGAACGCCGAGGGCAAACTTCCTGCGATAGCTGTCTGCGGACCTTTCGGTGCGGTCAAGGAGCAGTGCAGCGGTCTGTATGCGCAGACGCTTGCAGAGCGTGGTTTCCTGACGATTGCGTTCGATCCTTCCTTTACAGGTGAAAGCGGAGGTCAGCCCCGCTATATGGCTTCTCCCGACATCAACACCGAGGACTTTCAGGCAGCAGTTGATTTCCTGTCGGTGAAGGAGAATGTCGATGCAGACCGTATCGGAATATGCGGTATCTGCGGCTGGGGCGGTCTGTCTATAAACGCAGCAGCTCTTGATACCCGTATCAAAGCAACTGTTGCTGTCACGATGTACGATATGGCTCGTGTCAACGCTAATGGCTATTTCGATTCAGAGGACAGTGAGGAGAAGCGTTTTGA
>JAAYBK010000130.1 GCA_012718885.1 Ruminococcus sp.
GGGGAAAATTTAAAACTGAAAGTTTTAGGAAGGGAGTTTGAGGGAGAACCCTTTTTCAAAAGGGTTTCCCTCAATAACTAACATATAACTGCTATATAAGTATCACACATATGACCGGGAAGTTTTTTGATCAAAGCGGTCTGAAGTCTTTGGGGTCAAGTGAGGGGAACATATTCAGCAGCCACTTCTGGATATACAGTGCGTCCTGTGGAGTAACTCCGCTGGTGGAATTCTCATAGACATTAGCATTCTTCTTTCCTTCTTCTGTGATATGGCCCTTTTCGTTGGAATCAACGCCATATCTGTCAGCGTTCGAGATAGACTGCATGATAAGCACTGCATCGTTCATCTTTACTAAACCGTCACAGTCAGCATCTCCCCATACCCTGTTAGTATCCGGAGGAGTTGTTGTAGTGGTGGTAGTTGTAGTTGTGGACGATGAAGTTGTTGTTGTAGTCGTTGTAATATCGCTGCCGTTATCAGCCTCATATACAGCGGTAACATTGACATCCGATGAGAGTTTGAATGTCAGGACAGGTGAATTTGTATCGATACCTGCAAGATCTCCGCCGCTTATATCCCAGGTCTTGAACTTATATCCTTCCTTGGGCTGGGCAGTGATAGTCATTGTCTGCTCGTCATAGTACTTACCTGTATACTTCTGATCGTCGTCAGTGAGCTTTATGGTATTTACCTTCACCATGCCCTTGTCAGTCTGGTTATTGACTGTAAGAGTATTTGTGTTGCCGGTAAGGGATGTAGCCTGTCTCATGTGCTGCTGGATATTCTGCGCACGCTGGCTGTAGAAATTCTGTACAGTTCTGAGGGCGCTGCTGTAGGTCTGCTCAGGGCTTCCGCCTCCGAATGAGGACTTGCCTATACTGAAGCGCTCAAAGGTATCGAGGATCTGCTGACGGAAATTCTGATCGAAATAGTTTATGACAGCCTGAGCCTTTTCGTTGTCGAAGTTATAGTTGATGAGATCCATCATAGTCAGGTTGAACTGCTCACGGAACTTCTGATTCTTGAGCAGATTTATGAACATCTTGCTCTCATTGTCGTTATTTCTCTGGATACGTGTGAAGGCGTTGTCTCCTGCACCTGTATTCATATTGTAAAGACCCGTGGAATACTCTGTATCGAAGAGGAACATTCTCCACTTTCCGTCTGCATAGGGGGTGCTCTCATCGATAGAAGCAGAGCGCCATACCGCATAGTTATTCTGCGGCCAGTCAGCATTATTCCAGTAGATCTGAGCTGCAAAGTAGTCGATATAGCTCTGTATATCCAGCTTTTCGCAAAGCTGGTCATACATCTGGTCATTGCTCATATCAGCGGAAGCATATGTCTGGGCAAGCTGATTCCAGTCCTGGAGATCCTGATCTGTACCCTCTTCAAGCTCGCCGTTCTTTACGATAACAGCATCGTTCTTCTTTATGCCATAGTGGCTGTTTATGTAATCATCGCTGACTCTCTCGATAAGCTGATAGATGCCCCAGAATTCGCCGTCTATGAATACCATACACTCGCCTGTAGCCTCAACAGCCATATTTCTGTCGGCAACAAGTCTCTGGTTCACTGAATCACGGAAGAACATACCTCCGTTGTCGTTTCCGCCGTTACGGATAGTGACGCCTTCATACTTCTTTATGGTCTTGCCGTTCTTGGCCTTGGTTGCTCTTCCATCGAAGAAATCATACTCAAGCTCACTCTTGCCGTAGTCCATACGTGCATAGAGATTGAAGCTCTTCTGCGGAGTATTTCGTGAAGCAGCACCCTTTATACGGATGCCGACATTCTGCGAAAGGACGCTCTGACCGTTGTCAAAGACCTCAATGGACGCAGGTCTTTCCCATTCACGGCCGTGCTGGGTATAGTTGGCTTCTCTTTCCCACGAATTAACCATGCCTATGCCCCAGTCACCAAAATCTCCCCAGTCTCCGATGTTGCCCCAGTCGCCCCAATTACCGGGGCCGCCGGGATTCTGCTGGCCGCCAGGATTCTGCTGACCTCCGGGGTTCTGCTGACCGCCGGGATTACCTGGACCGCCCGGATTCTGAGTGCCGTATTTATCGTCATAGATCTTGCCCTTTACATAGATACCTTTCTCATAATCGAAAAGGTTATCGGGATCTGTAACAAGGGAGATCACCTTCATATTCTTGTAGTAGGAGCCGTTTGTAGTTCCTACGAAATAAGTCTTTGTAACTATATCGCTGACTCTGCCCTGTCCGTCCACTGCAACAGCTCTTACTATCATTGCCTTATCCACATTATTTGCCGGAGCAGTTACATTGTCTGCACTTATATCTGTACGTGCGCTGTAGACATTTGGTTCATCAGTCTTGTCGTATACACGGATCGCTCCGGAGTATCTCTCGGAGGCTGTTGTAGGATCGCTTCCGTCTGTGGTGTAGTAAACAGTAGTGCCCTGCGTAGCATTGATAGTGAGCTGGAACTCGTTTCCGTAGAAGCCGCTCTCTGCTGAAAACTCCGGCAGTCTTACTGCATTTGTGCCCTCAGGAGCTGCATTAGCAGCGTTCGGAGTAGTTCTCAGAGTGAAGAACTCTCCGCTTCCGTCAGGATACTGACCACAGGATGTGTCAGTAGCCAGGGATTCAAATGTGACAGTACTGACGGCATTTCCTGAAGTATCTGTAAGTGTAAGAGTCTCTCCTGAGGTAGAGAGGCCGAAGGGAACTATTGAGGCATTTGTCTCACCTGCTGTTCCGTCACAGAATACTGTCAGACGCTGACCTGCGCCGATAACTGTTCCGGAAGGGAAGGTGTAGCGATAGGGCTTTGTGTCCTTGTCGCTGAGTCCCCAGCCGCTGATATCGACTGAACTTCCGGAGCTGTTGTAGAGCTCCACCCAATCGTATAGACCGCCGTCAGGAGCAGGGTAAGTTGTGTTCTTCGGGCAGACCTCGTTTATGGTCACGCCCTGTGCAGCCGCCTCCGCAACAGGGGCAGCGTTGAAGCCGGCTGAAGTGAGAGTCAGTGCAAGGCTCATGATACCAGCCGCAGTACGCCTATAGAATCGTTTCATAATGTCCTCCGTAATACAATAAATTAATATCAGTGAACAGAATATGCTGACCGGAGACCCTTTCTTTCCCCTGCACGCTTATGCGACAATTTCTATTTATATATCAGCCATTCATATATTGTTCACTTATATTTTATATCAGTATACCATTCATATAATATTTTGTCAACTATATTGTATAATTATAGCAATTTTTGAAACCAATTTTTTCCATTTCACAACCTGTAACTTAAGATTATTTTAAGCTTATTTTAAGGATGTAAATATGGACAAAAAACGAGATAACGATTTGTTATTTTCTCCCAAAATTTTAAAAATCGTATAATATTTCAAGGGAATTTTTAAGAAAGTGTTGATTTTTTCTACTGTTTGGGGTATAATATATGTACATTTATATGTCCCGCACTAAGCGCAGTCACGTCCATCTTCTCATATTCACAAAGGCTGCACACGACATTGTTGCGTGGATCTTGGGAAATCGGCGGCCGCAGCCGTAAAGCGGAACTCACCCCCACCGGTGAGGGATGGAGACTTTTATGGATATTACACTCGTAACAGCTTCGTTCAATGATGAAGTACACGGCACTTGCGATGAAAAGAAAACAGGCTGCGGTATCAACCTGCTCAAGCCTGAGAATGTGACAAAATACCGCAGAGGCAGCACAATGACTGACCTTAAGGAGATCACCTGCGACAAGTGCAAGGAAAAGTTGGCTAAGCTCATCATAAAAGCCGATAAAAAAGAAATGTCACGTATCCTCAAGGAGGAAAAAGCAAGAGCAAAGCGTGGCCTTGATGAAGAGGGTATAGTTCCCCTCGGAAATACTACCGCAAAAATCACAAAAACACCTGAAGAGAAAAGGCGTGAAGAGGAAAGAGCTCAGGCAGAAGCACGCAGAAGAGCTGAAGAAGAGGCAAGAACTGTCAGAGAAGCTGCTGAAGCTGCAAAGGCCGCCGCTGAGGAAGAGGCAAGAAAAGCCGCAGAAGAAGCAGAAAGACTTGCCAATCTCCAGACTATCCCCGGCACAAGCGTTCCTATGGATAACGACCTCGCCGCATTCGCTATAAATGTTCCTAAGGACGAGGCTCAGCAGGAAGACGATTTCCTTGCTCAGTTCGCCGTTCAGAAGCCGGAGGATGACGTTGACGTTCCGGCTGCATCCGCTCCTGTACAGGATGATTTTCTCGCTCAGTTCGCTATACCTGCCCCCGGTCAGCCGGTTCAGGAAGAGCAGTACGCTCCTCAGCAGCCTGTTTATGCAGAACAGGAGGAAATGGCAGATATCGGTCTTGGCGGAAAGAACGTCCAGACAGAAGAGGACATTATGAAGATGTTCGCTATCAATCAACCTCAGCAGGAAGCTGCACCGGCTTACAACAGCTACGAGCAGCCCGCCGTTATAGATGTTGAGGAGAGCGAGCTCTCGTCCATTCAGAATCCTTACATGGCTGCTCATAATCCTTTCGCACAGGCTCCGTATTCACCGCAGGAAGCTCCTGCGTATGAGTCACAGCCCTCATATGAGCACCAGCCTGTATACAATGCTCCAAACAACTATGCTCCTCAGCCGGGCTATGAAGTACCGCCGGTATATGCACAGGATCAGCCTGCTCCCGGCCATACAGAGCAGTGGAACAACGTTGCAAATCAGCTGTTTACCGGAAACGGTCAGTACGCTTCTTCTGAGACAGAAGTTCTCAGCACTCCTAACTATGGCGAGACAGAGGTGCTCAGCACTCCTAACTATGGTGAGACTGAAGTTCTCAGCGCTCCCAATTATGGTGAGACTGAAGTGCTCAGTACTCCCAACTATGGTGAGACCGAAGTCCTCAGCACTCCGGCTGCATATTCTGATGATGAATATGATGAAGAAGAGACCACTGTGCTCAACTCTTACGAGGCATTCGGCATAGAGCCTGAGCCTGTAAGCAATTCTTTCCCAGCTCCCACGATGCCCGCAGAAATGGACGAACTCCCTCTTCCTGGTTCTGTGGACGCATCTGCCCCCGTTATCGGGGATATAACTCCTCCCGTACTGGACGATATTGCTCCGTCAGCAGCTCCCTTGCTTGACGATATCACTCAGGTCGCAGAGGAAACTGCTCCTGTCATTGAAGAGGCAGCTCCCCTTGTTCAGGAAGAATTCGTTTCTCCTGTCATCGAGGATATTGCTCCGTCAGCAGCAGCTCAGCCCGCTTTCGAGGAACTTGCTCCAATAGCTCCTCAGAGCATCGAACCCGTTGGCTCAGCTCCTGTTGAGCCTGTTATCAACGAGTCGGTATACACTGCCGCTCCAGTCGAAAATAATGAGGTAATTATGGATAATACGATTCCCAATCAGGCAGCTCCTGCAAATGCAGCTGCTGCAAGACCTGCCGCTGCTCCGGTACAGCCGCAGATCATCAATGTTCCACAGTTTGCCGGATACGATCAGAAGGGTCAGCCTGTATATACATACATCCAGATGCAGATGACAGGCATCGACCAGAACGGACAGCCTATATTCGCTCCCATCCAGGGACAGAAGCTGCCCACACCTCCTATGGCCGCCGCTGCTCCGAAGCCGGTGGCTCCGGTACAGCCTCAGGCAGCTCCGGCTCCCGCTGTAAGACCCGCAGCTCCCGTTCAGCCTCAGGCAGCTCCTGTTCAGGCTCAGGCTGCTCCGGCACAGGCCGCTCCTATGCAGGCACAGGCCGCTCCTATGCAGGCACAGGCTGCTCCTGTTCAGCAGACAGCCGGCGTGCAGAGATCAGCTCCTCAGCACACCTACGTTCCAAGGAAGCCAAAGACTCCCGATCCGAACGCACCATACCAGACTCCTACAGCAAATATCTCCAAGATAGCTGTAAATCCGCACTCTGTTTCAACTTCACAGTCCTTCATAAACGCTATCGCAAGCTCAAAGAACTATGCAGATAAGAACCTCATAGAGACTCAGGGACTCAAGGCTAACTCCCCGATCCTTACCTCTGTTGAGGATGTTCTCTCCAAGATGGGCGATAGCTCCGTAAAGGAGGCAAATGCAAGGAAAGCTGCACAGTCCGCACAGAATGTTTCCGGATTCAGTGAGTACAAAGGCCCCACAAACAGCAGACCTATGTCCCGCCCGTCATCAGCAATGCCGTCAGCTCCGGCCGAGAAGGATATCCGCTTCATGACCAAGACAGAGCTTAAGGCTAAGAAAAAGCAGGATAAGATCGACGCCAAGTTCAAGAAGGACATGGCAAAGAGAGGTTTCTGAATAACGTCTTTCACTTCCCTGTAATACCGTTAACCAATGCACTGGCAGCAATCGGCTGTCAGTGCGTTGGCCGTTTATCAGCACAGTGCCGTCAAATATAGCATGGCACTGTATAGCCGCCGGCCTCTCAGACCGGCAGAAAACATGAAAATGAAATGAGGAATCACCCATGGCATACAAAGAGATATATGACGAACTGAAGGCAAGAATGACCGATGACAGAGCTGCTAATGAGGCTATGCTCAGAAAAGAGGTCGAGCGCTTCATCAAGGAAGAGAACCATGAAGGCATAGATGCTGCCGGAGCTCTTATCATGGAGAATATGCCCGAGGAAAAGCGTAACGAGATCATCCGTATCACTCATATCGACGGCGAGAGAATGGATAACATCTATAAGAAGATCGATGATTATCTAAACAATAAGAACGTCAATGAGGCTAAAAAGCTGGCTGAAAAGCTCTACAAGAAGATCACTGTTGAGTTCAAGGAAGGCGAAAAGGCAAAATTTGTTTCTCTCCGCAATCCATTTGAGGACGAGCTCTATCAGTTCCTCTACAAGCCGGAGAAAACTCTCAACAGAACTCCCTTCGACTTCTGTCAGTACATCAGCACCTACGCCTATATCCTCGTTGAGACAGGCGACCCGCTGTCAGCTATCCCTGTACTTGAACAGGCTCAGGATTTCAACCCTGTTGATGTGGGACCAAAGTTTGAAATGGCTGAGGTCTATAAGCTCATACATAACAAGGCAAAGCTTATCGAGATCTCCCGTGAGACCATGAAGGTCGCTTCATCACCTGTCGCTATCGCACGTATCTATGCCAATGTAGGATATATCCTCACAGAATTCGGCGAGTACGAGGACGCAGTTGCTTTCTATACTGCAAGCGCCATGATGGCTCCGAGCCCGGTTATCCCGAGAGAGATGCAGCACCTTGCTGACCTTAAAGGCTCCCCTGTCACATACATCGGTAAGGATAAGGTAAAGGAGATACTTGAAGAGAAGTATGACATCCACTTCGGCCCTGATCCGGATGTTATCCGTGTCGCAAGCGAGCTTGCTGCTGTTTTCATCACAAAGCAGGATCTGCCTAACGCTCTTCAGGCTCTTAAGCTCACCTATAACCTTACACTTGACGAGAACATCAAGAAGATGATCCTCAAGTATGATCCGACAGCCGCTATGGCTTTCGCAAAACAGGAACAGCAGGCCGGTCAGAAGCCTGATATACAGCAGACTGTCAACAATAATGACGAAGAATAAACTGAAAGGACGCTTTATGCGTCCTTTTTTATGAAAAAAATTTCCTCAAACCATTGCAGTACGCAGCAAAATGTGATATAATATTATTTGTATAGCGTTTATTTCAACATTAAGGCTCTAAGAAAGGATATGAACCTATGATAATTTTAGACGACCTCAGGGTCGAGATGACCGGCTACCGCAAGGAAATGACCGAGCTCGCCGATGTTCTCAATATAAAAGCCGCTAAGGAAAGAGTTGCCGAGCTGGCTGAGGAAACTGCAAAAGAAGGCTTCTGGGATGACCTGGAGAATTCTCAGAAGGTCCTCAAGGAACAGAAGACCCTTGAAAAGAAAATAGATAAGTACAATAAGCTCAACGCCTCCCTGGAGGATCTCATTACCCTCATAGAGCTTTCTATTGAGGAGGAGGACGACTCTTCCATTGAAGAGATAAAGTCTGAGGCAGAGGTATTTAAGCGCAAACTGGAAGAGGAAAAGCTCTCTACTCTCCTCACAGGCGAATATGATAACTCAAATGCTATCCTCACCTTCCATGCCGGAGCAGGCGGAACCGAGGCTCAGGACTGGGCTGAAATGCTCTACCGTATGTACAACCACTGGGCTGAGCGCCATGATTACAAGGTAACTCTCATGGACTATCTTGACGGTGATGACGCAGGTATGAAGTCAGCTTCTATCCTCATCGAAGGCGACAACGCTTACGGCTATATGAAGTCAGAATCAGGTGTTCACCGCCTTGTACGTATTTCTCCATTCGACGCTTCCGGAAGACGTCATACTTCCTTCGCTGCACTTGAAGTAATGCCCGAGATCGATGACTCTATCGAGGTGGATATCCGCCCTGAGGATATCGAAATGGAGGTTTACCGTTCAAGCGGCGCAGGCGGTCAGAAGGTAAACAAGACCAGTTCCGCTGTTCGTCTCATACACAAGCCTACAGGTATTGTTGTATCCTGTCA
>JAAYBK010000131.1 GCA_012718885.1 Ruminococcus sp.
ATGTCCTCGCTGTACGGGACTGTGGCTACAGTCTATTCCGCCGCAGGCTCTACACTTTGCATACAGGCTATGCTGACCATAATGAAGTACGAGGGCAGGCGTGTCATAGCACTGAGGAATGTCCACAGGGCATTTCTGAACGCCGCAGCGCTGCTGGATATGGATGTCGAATGGTCCATGCCGGACTATAACGGAGGTATCCTTTCAGGAAGGGCTGATATGGCTGACCTTGAAAGTAAGCTTGCCGCAGACGAGCGTCCGGCCTGTGTATATGTTACATCTCCAGACTATACCGGCGTTATAGCTGATATACCGGCTCTGAGCAGGCTTTGCAGAAAGTACGGAGCAAGGCTGATAGTGGATAATGCTCACGGCCCTCATCTGGCGTTCATGCCTGAGAATATCCACCCGATAGCTCTCAGAGCGGATATGTGCTGTGATTCGGCGCATAAGATGCTGCCGGCTCTTACCGGAGCGGCAATGCTGCATACGTCCCGTAAGGAATATGCTCCGCTGCTGAAGCCAGCTATGGGCCTTTTCGCAAGCACAAGCCCTTCTTATCCGGTAATGCTGTCGCTTGATATGTGCAATAAGTATATTGCTGAGAGGATAAGCAGTGACATCACTGCAAATCTGGAAAGGCTCTCGATTTTCCGGGAAAGCTTCGGCGGAGATATCCTTTTCGGCGGAGATGATCCGTTCCATGTGACCATAAGGGCGGCGGAAAGCGGATATGACGGCACAGACTTCGCTCAGAAGCTGCGTGAGAACGGCGCTGAGTGCGAGTACGCTGACAACGATACAGTGATACTGCTTATGGCTCCTTTCAGTACAGAGGAGGACTTCGCAGGACTTTCTGCGGCTGTTTCGGCAGCCGTTAAGAAGTCCCGGAAAACAGCGCCGGTAAAAGCTGAGTTTGCTCCGGAGTTGCCTGAGAAGGCAATGAGCATAAGAGAAGCTGTATTCGCCCCGTCAGAGGTCATTCCCGTTGAACAGGCGGAGGGACGTATCTGCGGAGCAGTGCTGGTGCCGTGTCCGCCGGCCATACCGATTGCCGCAAGCGGTGAGATAATAAGCCGGGAATGTATAAATATTTTCAAAAGGTATGGAATTGACAGCGTAAGTGTGGTAAAATAGTAATCAGTGAAAACGTGAATTTTTCCATGAAGGTAAATACTATGAACGATAAAATTTTTGGAAATCAACAGCTTCTCTCCACTATGGAGGCTATGGCTGAAAGCGGAAGGACTGCCCATTCCCTCATCCTCTACGGTGAAAAGGGCAGCGGCAGAAGAACTATTGCCGGATACTATGCAAAGCTGCTCATGTGCAGGGACAAAAAGGACGGAAAGCCCTGCGGAGTATGCAGCGCCTGCCGGACTATAGCTGACGGAGCGAATCCGGATGTGATATACCCTCAGCGCAGCGGAAAACTGGGGGGCTACTCCGTAGAGACAGTGGCTTCTGTAGCTGCTGATGCCTTTGTTAAGCCCAATAACAGCAGCGGCGCAAAGGTGTATATTTTCACGGACTGCGATAATTTCGACATACGTCCCCAGAACAAGCTGCTGAAGCTTATCGAGGAGCCGCCGGATTATGCTTTCTTTATATTTACTGCAAAGTCAAAATCCGCATTTCTTGCCACTATCATTTCAAGGTGCGTCTGTTTCGGAGTTTCGCAGTGTACCGAGGATGAAGCAAGAGAAGCCCTTGAACTGAAAGGTACTGCGCCTGCTGATATAGATAAGGCTGTTAACTGCTTCCACGGCAATATCGGACGGTGTCTGGACTACCTCAGCGATGAAGGCCTCCGCAGCAGGGTGGATTTGACAAAATCCCTTGCAGATAGTATAATAAGAAGAGATGAATACAGTCTTAATTCCGTTATATTCCCTGCCAGCCGTGACAGGAGCGAGGGCGTGGAGATACTCTCGATGCTCGACCTGCTTGTACGTGACGCAGCTGTCCTCGGCAAGGATAGCTCAGCTCAGGCCATAGGCTGCTGCAAGGAGGCGGCACAGAGGCTTTCAGAGCAGATAACAGCCTGTCAGGCGGCAAGGATGCATATGCATATAGAAAAAGCCAGAAGAGCTATTGACTGCAATGTGAGTATGCCGCTGGTCTTTGCCTCGCTGTGTGCGGATATAATGGATACCTGATAAATCGCATTGTATAAAGGAGCTTTTATGAAAGAAATAGTCGGTGTACGCTTCAAAAGCGTAGGAAAAATATACTACTTCTCACCGGGAGATATCCAGGCTAATGTGGGAGATCACGCCATTGTTGAGACAGTGAGAGGCGTGGAGTGCGGCGAGGTGGTTATCGCCAACAGACAGATAGAGGACGACCAGATAACTTCTCCTCTCAAGCCTATCATCAGGATAGCTACTGCCGCTGATATGAAGACTGTTGAGCGCAATAAGGAGCGTGAGAAGGAAGCCTTTGCTGTATGCGAGGAAAAGATCGCTTTCCGCAAGCTCAAAATGAGTCTGGTGGATGTTGAGTGTACCTTTGATAACAACAAGCTGCTTTTCTACTTCACTGCTGAGAACCGTGTGGATTTCCGTGAGCTGGTAAAGGATCTGGCAGCCGTGTTCCGTACACGTATAGAGCTGCGCCAGATAGGCGTGAGAGATGAGGCAAAGATCCTTGGCGGCCTTGGAATATGCGGAAGAGAATTCTGCTGCAAGGGATATATGGGCGACTTCCAGCCCGTTTCTATAAAAATGGCCAAGGAGCAGGGACTTTCATTGAATCCTACCAAGATCTCAGGTACCTGCGGAAGACTTATGTGCTGTCTGAAAAACGAGCAGAACGTTTATGAGGAGCTGCTGAAGATAACTCCTAAGGTAGGAGCAATCGTAGTTACTCCCGACGGCGACAAGGGTAAGGTCGAGGACGTAAACCTTATCACAGGCAAGCTGAGAGTCAAGACTGAGAAGTCTGAGGTTCCGGCTATACTTGACAGGAGCGAGGTAAAGCTCCTCAAGGACGGCAATATAAGAGTGAACAAGGACGAGCTGAAGGCTCTGAAAAATCTTGAGGATCAGTAATGCAGCCGAAGGTCAATTACGGACGGCTCATGGATGAGAAGCTGGCTGAGCTTGAATGCTCCGGCGAGAAGCCTTCCCTTCTGCTTCATGCCTGCTGTGCACCGTGCAGCAGCCATACCCTGACTTATATCGCAGAGAGATTCCGGATAATCCTTTATTTCTATAACCCGAATATCGCTCCGGAGGAGGAATACAGCTTCCGCTGTGAGGAACTGAAAAGGCTTGTCCGGGAAATGGGACTGGATATAGAGGTGCTGGAGGAAAAGTACGATCCTGCGCCGTTCTATGAGCTGGCAAAGGGACTGGAGGAGCTTCCCGAAAGAGGAGAGCGCTGCCGGAAATGTATTGAGCACCGTCTGCGTGTCTCAGCCTTGAAGGCAAAGGAGCTGATCTGCGACTATTTCACAACCACCCTTACCATAAGTCCGCATAAGGACTGCACTTTTATAAATGAGTGCGGCGGAGGTATTGCGGAGGAGTATGGCGTGAAGTACCTCTTCTCAGACTTCAAGAAGCATGACGGCTATAAACATTCTATTGAGCTATCAAAGCAGTATAATTTGTACCGTCAGAATTACTGCGGCTGCGTATACAGCAGAATGGCAAGAGAGAAGGAGCAGTAATGGGAAAAGAATTAAAGACTAACGCAATGCGTTTTCTCGATAAAAACAAGATAGAATATACCGTCCAGACTTATGAGTGCGAGGAGTTCATTGACGGCATCCATACCGCTGAGAAGCTGGGACAGCCTCTGGAAGAGACTTTCAAGACGCTCATAGCTCATGGCAAGACCGGGAATTATTATTGCTTCCTGCTGCCGGTGGCTCTGGAGCTCGACCTGAAAAAGGCAGCTAAGAGCGTGGGCGAGAAGTCGGTGGAGCTGCTCCATGTGAAGGATATAACTAAGGTCACAGGCTACGTCCGTGGAGGATGTACCCCCATTGGCATGAAAAAGCAGTTTATGACCGTGATACATAATACCGCCGAGACTATGCCGCTGTTCTATATAAGCGGCGGCCGTATCGGTACCCAGATCAGACTTTCTCCTCAGGAACTCGTAAAAGCGATCCGCGGTAAGTTTGAGGATATAATAATGTGAAAAGAACTGCTTTGCCGGTCGGCTTATGTACTGGTATATGCTAATTACTCGGGGAAAACCTTTCTGAGGAAAGGTTCTTCCCCGAACCCTAAGCATATTCTTAGGGAAGTATATTATTTATTATGTCTCCGAGGGATTTTCTCCCTCGGAGATTTGTTTTATCCTGCTTCA
>JAAYBK010000132.1 GCA_012718885.1 Ruminococcus sp.
ACCTTATGGACGGAGAAAATCTTTCAAAAGACGGCGAGATCATTTTAGACAGGCTGTATGCGGAGAATAACGATATCCATCTTGGCGACAGGTTCTCTGCCGGAGATATGGATTTCAAGGTGGTGGGAGTTGCTGCATTTTCAGACTACAGTGCTCTCTTTAAAAACAACACTGACATGATGTTCGACGCAAATAAATTCACAGTTTGCATGGTATCGGAGAATGACTTCGCTGCACTGGGAGAATCCGGTCTGGAATACGAATATGCATGGCTGAATAACGATGATTCTCTCAGCGATGATTCGCAGAAGGAGCTTGCTGATGACATAATGAAGGAGCTTGCAGTGAGCTCCGGAAAGTACGGCAATACTATAAAGGATTTTGTTGCCCGCCAGGACAATCAGGCAATACAGTTCACCGGAAATGATATGGGCGGAGATGCTGTTATGATGCGTACTCTGCTGTATATCGTTATAGTTGTTCTTTCATTCGCCTTTGCGGTAACTATAAGGAGCACCATTGAGCAGGAGGCTGCCGTTATCGGTACACTCAGAGCTTCCGGCTATACAAAGGGCGAGCTGCTGGGACATTACCTTGCTTTGCCTGCACTTATTACTGCTGCGGGAGCTGTTGCAGGAAATATCATAGGATATACCGCAATGAAATTTGTTGTTGCGGATATGTATTACCATAGCTATTCCCTGCCGACATATAAGACCTTGTGGAATCCGAGTGCCTTCATCAGCACTACAGTTATTCCGATATTGATAATACTCTTCATCAATTTCATAATCATTGGACATTCGCTGTCGCTGTCACCTCTTCAGTTCATACGCAGGGATCTCAGCAAGCGAAGAAAAAAGAGAGCAGTGAAGCTTCCGAACTGGAAATTCCTTTCACGCTTCCGCACAAGGGTCATACTTCAGAACATCCCAGCATACTGTATACTTTTCTTAGGTATATTCTTAGCTACTGTACTGCTCATGTTCGGACTGCTGTTCTCGCCGCTCCTCAGCCACTTCAAGGATCAGGTGGTAGAAGCCAAGTTCTCAGAATACCAGTACATCCTCAAAGCTCCGCTGCCGACTGAGACTGCCGGAGCAGAGAAGTATTGCGTGACCACCCTTGTCAATGACCATGAAGAGGAAATAACGGTCTACGGAATACAGGAAAACTCATATTACCTTAAAGATGAGAGCTTCAGCAGCGGAGATGTTTTCCTGTCAGAAGGATATATGGAAAAGTACGGCGTTAAGACCGGAAATACAGTTACCCTTAATGATAAATACTCCGGAAAGGAGTACGATTTCAAGATATCCGACAGGTATGATTATCCGCCTATGCTTTGCGTATTTATGAATATGGATGATTTCAACCGGATGTTCGGCAATGACGAAGGCTACTTCAGCGGTTATTTTTCCAATGAAAAGCTGACTGATATCGATGATACCATGATCGCCTCAGTCATAACAGAGCACGATCTTACAGTAATGGCAGATCAGCTTGAAGATTCTGTAGGAATGATATTCCCGATGATAGGCGGCTTTGCAGCTCTGGTATATATCCTTATGATATACCTCCTTGCAAAGATAATCGTAGAGAAAAATGAATCTTCTATCTCCATGATAAAGATACTGGGCTATACAGATAATGAGGCTTCAAAGCTGTACAACAGAGCCACCTCTATAGTGGTCATCATATCGCTTTTGCTTACGATACCGTTGTCGCTTCTTATCATAAAATTGATATACTACACGATGATGCTTGAGTATTCGGGATGGCTCACATTCTGGATCGCACCGTGGATAGCTCCGGCAATGTTTATTATCGGCGGCTTATGCTATACAGTGGTATCAGTGATACTTCTGAGGAAGATAAAGAAGATACCTCTCTCCCAGGCGTTGAAAAATATGGAATAAAAACAAAGCCTGAAAACAGTTCCAAAGCTGTTTTCAGGCTTTTTTACATTGATTCAGAGCAGGCGGATATCGAGGATATCCTTTGTAGGTATACGTCTGCCGTCAGTGAAGACTGCCATTTTTTCATATTCATCCACAAGTCTTACGATACCGCATACAGTGACGACAGCGCCTCCGGATTTATTCTTGTCAGGCAGGAAATAAGTGAGCTCCGCCTCACAGGGGAGAGAGTCCATCAGCTCATTCATACGTGAATCGAGGAGTGCCTTCTGGTCATCGTCAGGCTCAGGCCGCTTGTCTGTAAGGCGAGCAGCTTCCTTTACGGAATCCTCATATCCGGTAAGTGCGGCGAATGGCGAAAACTGTGCGGCACGGTCACGGTTTGACATATGCTTCCTGTCCGGTGAGACATGGTGGGGAAGGCCGATGATATCATCATATCTGTGCTCGTCCTCAGGGAGATCGAAAAAATCACTTGTCATGCTCTGTGGCCTCCTACCTGCTGGTTTCTCATCATTGCAGTAGCCTCCTTTTCGAGATTCATACCTTTCAGCACAGCGTTCTTGCCGAAGCGTTTTTTTATGCTCAGCATTGCTTTTTGCAGTTCCTTTTCACGGGAGAGGGATGAGTTTTCTTTTTCTTTCCGGCGGGCTTCCTCCTCGTAGTCGGTGAACAGATCAAGCTGCAAGGCCTCCTCTTCGGGGATGTTTTTCTCAGGTATTACATGATTAGCCACCACATACATCCTGCGGACGAGGAGATCCTTCACTACTATCCTGTCAAAAAGCTGGCTTACAGCATTGAGGATAAGCTTTGAGGAGGAGGTGTATCTTCCAAGGTTTATTGAGCCGTGTGCGGCCTTAGGCACCTTTCTTCCGTAGTGGTCGGAGGTCACCTCGCCGTGGAATACGTTCTGCCGGAATCCGTTTTTCATATTCTCGATATCGTACCCGACGGTGAGGACTATCTGGTCGGTAACAAGTCCCTTATCTACAAGGTCAAGTGAGAGCAGATCAGCCATTTCTCTTATGACCAGCCTTGCGGCTTCTGTCTCGTAGGGATTCTGGAGCACCTGACCGGAGCTTATGCTGTTATTTTCTGGCTTGTATGCTTTGATATCGGCGATTGTACACGGTTCCCAGCCCCATGCATGATCGATGAGGAGTTCTGCATTTACTCCGAAAAGCTTGTACAGCAGAGCTTCGTTGAAGCGGTCATACCTGCCTCCGAGGGAGCATCTTGCCACATCGCCGAGGGTATACATACCGTTGGCTTCAAGCTTTTCCGAGTAGCCTCGTCCGATGCGCCAGAAGTCGGTGAGGGGGCGGTGAGTCCATAGCTTCTGCCGGTAGGACATTTCGTCCAGCTCTGCTATGCGGACACCGTCCTTATCGGCAGGCATATGCTTGGCAACAATGTCCATAGCTACTTTTGCAAGATACAGATTTGTGCCTATGCCGGCGGTGGCGGTTATCCTTGTTTCGTTCAGCACCTCACGTATGAGCTTTATCGCCAGCTCATGGGCGCTAAGGCGGTATGTTTTCAGGTAGTTGGTAGCGTCGATGAACACCTCATCTATAGAGTATACGTGGATATCCTCCGGAGCGATATAGCGCAGATAAATGTTGTATATCTCAGTGCTTACACGCATATATTCAGCCATTCTGGGTGTAGCGACGATGAAATCGAGCTCCAGTGAGGGATCACTTTTCAGCTCCTTGTCAGAGCATGAGCTACCGGAGAATCTTCTCTGCGGAGCATTCTTCCGGCGCTGGGCATTGATCTCCTTTACACGTTGTATCACTTCAAACAGTCTTGCCCGTCCTGGTATCTTATAGGATTTCAAAGCGGGGGAGACTGCAAGGCAAATGGTCTTTTCAGTGCGTGAGGGATCGGCAACGACAAGATTTGTGTCCAGCGGATCCCTCCCTTTTGCCGCACATTCCACTGAGGCATAGAAAGATTTCAGGTCGATAGCTATATATATCCTGCTGTCCGCAGACATGATCTCACCTCCGAAAATATGTTCTATGCGTATTATAGCACAAATGTTCCGGAAAGTCAAGAGGGATATTGTTACTGTTCTGCCTGACGGCACTTCATTCTCCTCCAGCAGATAAATCCGTAGATATCGGTAACGAGGAACATTGTGAAGCAGATAGACACTGATATATATGTCCTTTCAGTGAAGGACGCCAGTCCCCACAGGATAATGAGCACGATATCATTCAGGGCGTATACCAGAGAGAAATATTCGCTGCGGCGGAAGGTGAGGTATACTGCTGCAAAGCTGGTAGTGACAGACAATGTACTTGGGATAAGGTTGGCGGTATTGAAGAAACGAAGGATAAAAAAGAACAGGACCGTTACCGCAGCAGTAAGCAGGCACATGAATAAGACTTCCGGAGCTTTGATAGTGTTGACTCTTACCTCCGCCTTGCCCTTCTTATATGGGTTGCGTATCCATGATATGAAGGAAAGTGCAGACATAGGACCTGTCATGCCCAGATAAGTTATCATTTCGCCGTAATATGAAAATCCCCATGATATGTACCCGTAAAACAGAGCGAAGATGAAGCCCATTAGCTGGCCGAAGGGATTGCCCTTTGCGTTTATTATGATAGCGGTAATGCCGATAAGCGATGCTATGAGCGTAAGGAGATTTCCTCCGCCGAAAAGGGCTGCCGAGCCGGTTATCATTGCTGCGGCAAACAGCCAAAGAGCTATCTCGGCCTTTGAAAAATAGCTGAATATTTTTGACATTGAACACACTCCAAAAGAAAAGCACTTGTCGGTACATCTTCTGAGGCCTGACGATGTACGGACAAATGCTTTCAGCATTTTCACCCGGCGGTGATGAAAGAATTATACCACAGCCTTGCTGAAAAGTCAAGGGATATCCGGAGCCTCGGCTGTCCTCGGCTCCGGAGCGGTGTCACACTGTATATCCCTTGTCTCTGAGAGAATCTATAAGATCACCGAGTATTTCGGCGTTTGTAGATGATACTGAATGGAGAAGCAGTATCTCTCCGCCGTGAGCGGAATCGGTCAGCTTCCTGAGTGCCTCATCCGGATCAGGCTGGGCGTCTGTCTTCCAGTCAACATAGGCGAAGCTCCAGAACAGTGTCTTATAGCCGCAGCTCTGTATAGTCTCAAGCGCCTTTTCCGAGTATTCACCGCAGGGTGGCCGGAAGAACTGCATCTGATAGCCGTAGTTGTTTGCCACATATTCGTGCAGCGACATTATCTCCTTTTCAGCTTCCTTATCTGAAAGCGAAGGGAGGCTTGCGTGGGTCATACCGTGGTTGCCCAGAATATGCCCTTCAGCGATCATCCGCTTCACGAGCTCCGGTTCTTTTTTTGCATAATCTCCTGTGAGGAAGAATACTGCGCTTACATTTTTCTCTTTCAGAGTATTAAGGATCTTCTCAGTGTATCCGTTTTCGTAGCCCTGGTCGAATGTGATGATGATACGATCTTCATCCTGAGACAGGGCAAATGCGTCCAGACCGCCGTAACGGCTGTTGAAGTCAACAGCTCCGCAGGGGCGGTTCATATTGTCAACAGCCGTACCCTGACCGTAGCCTTTCTTTGTGGTATCTGCCGCATAGACTGCTGAGCAGGGAATAAGTGCTGCGGTGAGAACGGCTGCTGCCGGAATGATCCTGTGCATACTATCTTTCCTTTGCATAAAGTGCGGAATGTCTCCGCAAAGTTATTGTATGTTCAGGCCGGAGATATATGCGATGAAAAATCATCCTGAAAACAAAAACGCCGGCGGTAAGCATAGCTGTACCTCGGCGCTGTTTACATATATTACCGCTGCATATCGACCTTGTGCGGAAGCTTTTGCAGAAGCTTTATGAATTGAGATATGACCTTACAAGTACCTGAAGAAGTTCGTCACGGTCAATGTGGCGGATGAGGCTTCTTGCGTTATTATATGTGGTTATGTAGGTCGGATCCTCTGACAGTATATAACCAACGATCTGATTGATAGGGTTATAGCCCTTCTGAGTCAGAGCGTCATAGATGATAGTGAGGTTCTTCTTGAGTTCAGCCTCTTTATCCTCATTGACGGAAAAAGTCATTGTTTTATCGAACATAGTTATCAGCCTCCTGACTTAGAATACTGTATGCTGGGAGTGGAGCTTTGGCACACAGCTTTAAGGCGTTGGGATTACCTTGATAATAATTATACTATAAAACAGAAACTAATGCAAGCAAATGACAGGATTTTTTCTGATATGACCGGAATGAGCTTTCCGTTTTATTGATATTGCACAATATGTAAAGGCGGAATGAACTCCGCCTTTTGCCGGGAATACAGCCTTATCAGCAGCAGCCTCCGCTTCTCTTCACGAAGGAATTGCAGTCTGTACATTCCGGAACAGTTGGGTCTGCTTCATGCGTACCTACGGAAATGCTGTCAAGGGAGCAGTAGCCCTCTGACACCATGTTGTGTCTGCACTGAGATACGCTGCATTTTATGCACTCGTTTTTCTTCTGATGTTCCATAAAGCTCCTCCTATAGAGTATGATCGTGACCTTGTATGGTCTGTATATATTATCTGATGAAAAACGCAGATTATGCATTTTCGCCGTTGCAAAAAAAAATGATAAGTGGTATAATAAAAAGCGGAGGTGTTATTGTGAAGATAAACAGTATAAAGCTGAACTGCCGGCAGAGGATACCGGACGAGAATTACGGTTCGGATACAGTGCTATTTGTTTTCCGTACACCCGTGATAATGAAGACAGGCGACAAAGAGACAAGAACTTCCGGCTGCACCGCCATGATATCCACCAGCGGCTACAGGAGAAGCTTTCTGCCGGCGGAGGGAGGAAGGCTTGTGTATGACTATATATCCTTCCGCTCATCTGCTGCTGACAGGCAGTATGCAGCTTCTATAAATCTTCCTGTGGATGTACCTGTGGAGCTGAAAGATCCAATGACTGTGATATCGCTTATGCGAAACATAAAAGCACGTTCCCTCTATAAAGGAAAGTACCGCAGCGAGTTCATTGAGCTTGCCATGAGGCTGATATTCCTTGCTATATGCGATGATCCCGGCGAGCAGAATAAAACAGAAGGTGAAGACATACCGAGATACAATGAGCTTAAGGCTTTGCGTGAGGCTATCTATGCCGATCCGGTGAATCAATGGTCAACTGATGAGATATGCAGTGAAATGGGCATAAGCCATACCTATTTTCACAGGCTCTATCTCAGGGCCTTCGGAGTGACCTGCCGGCAGGATGTCATCGAGAGCCGTCTGATGTATGCGGCAGAGTTGCTGAAAAATACAGATATCCCGATAACAGAGATAGCTGTGGAGTGCGGCTATGACAGCGAATCCTATTTCATGCGGCAGTTCAAGCAGCATAAGGGCTGCACACCAACTGAATTCCGCCGCCGCAATACAGAGTGAGCTTGATATATCTTTGTGTAATATTTACATTTGATTCATACTTTTTTGTGCAAATTCAAAGAGCTATACAAGTTTTTGACGAAAAAACCTGCAAAAATTTAGCAAAATCATAAAAAAACTCTTTACATTTACAAATATTTGTGGTATAATATAGTTCAATTGATAAAAAACATTTTCTCCAACTGGAGTTATTATATTAGAATTACTAACCTAT
Organism: Ruminococcus sp.; assembly: GCA_012718885.1. Taxonomy (GTDB): domain Bacteria; phylum Bacillota; class Clostridia; order Oscillospirales; family Ruminococcaceae; genus Ruminococcus. Next base: position 7,566 of record JAAYBK010000132.1, read on the forward strand.
ACAAGGTTCAAGGAGCGATCTCTTTTTATGAATAACGGAAATAAGCGGAGAGCCCGCCGCAGACAGAGTGCTTCAAAAAGCTATCATGTCAGATACGACCGTATCGTTGCAGCGGTTCTTGTTCTTATTGTTCTGATAGTTATACTTGCATCATGTGCAAAAAGCTGTTCCGGCAGTAAGAAATCATCGGACAGCAGTTCGGCCTCTGCCACTAAATCAGAGGACGAGACAGATCAGACCATTGTGGATGATCTTCAGAGCAGCGGCGATACAAAGGCTATAATCGGCTCTGCTTCTGAGACTGTAGTTGCAACAGCACCACAGTACACTACTGAGACCTTCTCGCAGAAGGATATGAAGCGTGGAAGTCTCATACTTGTAAACGAAGCTCATGAGTACAGCTTTGAATCAGAGGATACAGAGCTCCAGACTCTTTACGACCATATTCAGACCGAATATTACAGCGTAAGCGATTACGTTACACAGCTCGATTCAAAGACAATAGAACAGCTCAACAGTCTTATGGGAGATTTCTATAAGGCAACAAACTGCGATTATCTAACAGTTATAGGCGGCTACCGTACACTTGAAGAGCAGAATGACCGCTACAATAACGGCTATTCCAAATTCAAGGGCGGCTACAGCGATTATCATACCGGAAGATCGTTCGATATAGGTGTCTTCCCCAAGAACGGCCAGAGCTCCGGATATTATACTCCTACCGGTGATTACAGCTGGTTCGACGAGCACGCTGCTGAGTACGGATTTATTGTGAGATTCCCTGAGGGCAAGGAGTCATTTACCGGCGAAGAGGGAAGAACTCATACATATCGCTATGTCGGCGTACCTCATGCTGTATATATGAAGCAGAGCGGACTCTGCCTTGAGGAGTATATAGACGAGGTAAAGACACATAATAGTGAGGATCCGATCACAGTAACAGTTGACAGCAAGCTTTACAGCATCTATTATGAGCCTGCTTCAGCAGGTGATACTGTGGTAACAGTTCCCTCAAACAAGACCTATACAGTTTCCGGAAACAATGTTGACGGATTCATAATAACTGTTGAAATGAATTAAAAATACCCGGGAAATGTGTTCTCCGCAAGGAGAGCACATTTTAATACCTTAAAACAAAGAAAAAGAACGGAGAACAAAGTGAGAAAACTACCCCTTATCGTAAGCGCAGTCCTTTCCGTCTCCCTGTGCGTTTCCTGCGGCGAAAAGGAAAAGGGAAGCGGTATCAACCATATGTATGATGTTCCGCTCTGCGGCAACCCTAAGAGCCTTGATCAGCAGTATGCGGATGATCCGGCTTCAAATACAGTGATACGGAATATGTACAGCGGTCTGGTATCGGCTGACAAGGACGGAAATATAAGCTGCTGCAATGCCCTTAGCTATACAATATCGCCTGACGGCCTGAAATACACATTTTCCCTCAGAAATGACAATCTCTGGGTTTTAGATTCCAATAAGGACGATGTTATTGAAGACGATGAGTGCTTCCCTGTAGTTGCAGACGATTATGTCTTTGCACTTCAGCGTGTGCTTGATCCTGCTATGCAGTCTCCATATGCAATGGACTTTTCCTGCATAAAGAACGGCCGCCAGATAATCAGCGGAGCAGCATCTCCCGATTCTGCCGGAGTTTCTGCACCTGACGACCAGACACTGGTCATAGAGCTGGATCATCCATCTGCGGAGTTTATGAGTATGCTGGCTGCAGCTCCGGCGTTTCCCTGCAACAGGGATTTCTTCTACTCCACCAAGGGAAAGTACGGCCTTGATGACCAGTCGGTTATGTCTAACGGTCCTTTCTATATGCGCCAGTGGTTCTATGATCCATATGGAGTCCATAACATTCTCTATATGCGCCGCAGCGACAGGAATGTGACCGAGACCTATAATGTTTTTCCCTCGCATCTTAACTTCACTATCCAGAGGAATGAAGCCGATATCCGACAGCTCTTCAAGGATGATGAAATAGAATGCTTCACCACCCTCAGCGGTTCATACTGCGGCGGAAAACATTCTGTTGACAGCAGCCGCTCGATCACTCTCGGGCTCATTTTCAATGATAATGACAAACTTTTCGGCAATGCCGAGCTCCGCAAGGCACTTGCACTGGCTACAGACAGGAAAAGCCTTGAGGAGGTCATCGGCAGCGATATAACTGTAGCTTCGGGACTTATCCCGCCGGCAGTAACGCTTGTTGGAAGAAGCTATCGTGATATGGTATCCGATGAGCAGTTTGGATGCTATGACCTGGCGCAGGCGAAGGAGTGCCTTGAAAAAGCCAAAAAGGCGATCGGAGTCGGTTCTGTGGATCAGGTGAAGATACTGGTAAATGCTGATACAGTTGATTCCGGTGACCTGCATAAGCTCTCACAGAGCTGGCAGGAGCTTCTGGGAGTATACATCGGCATAGAGGACGTTACCCCGGAAGAATTTGAAAAGAGAATATCAGAAGGTGAATACAGCCTTGCCCTCTATCCCCTCAGTGGAAAGCTCAACAGCGGATTGTCCGTAATGGAGGAATTTACTGTTGAAAAGTGCCTGAAAAATATACCCGGCAAGGACGGGATGATGGACAAGCTGCTGAATTGCGGTACAGTAGCAGAGGCTGTTGAAGCATATACGGCA
>JAAYBK010000133.1 GCA_012718885.1 Ruminococcus sp.
CAAAGCTCAGCAGCTATAAAGACTCAATTACAGCTATAGGCAGCGGCTTCAAGGAGGACAATACTGCTCCTCCGGCAGTTACAACAACGACCGCTCCTGTTATAGTTACAGATATAAAGACAACAACTACTGCCGGAAACATCGCACCGTCTGTAACAACCACATACTATACCCAGCCCTCCGTTTCTTCCGGAGATCAGGTACATAACTTTACAGCAAACGGTACATCCAGCAGCTTCTACTCGATCTCCGGAAACCTCTCTACATCAAAGGGCACAGTCAATTATAACGGACTTACACTTACACAGTGCCTGAAGATAGAGTCTGCGACATCCATAAGCTTTACAGCAGGTTCTTCCGGCAAGTTCACCATGGTATTCGGAGAGCCCTCAGCAACTATAAAGATAGACGGCACAAAGTATACTGCTGACGGCAGAGGTGTCCTCTCAGTTGATCTGGGCGCCGGCAGCCACAGCATCACAAAGGCTGACGCAGTCAACCTCTTCTATATGAGCTTCGGCGGCAGCGGTTCAAGCCAGCCTGTTATCGTGACTACTGCCCAGGATCAGCCCTATGTGCCCTCAACAACTACACAGGGCAGTTCAGATGTACCTGTTACAGGCGCAAATGTTATATACCGCTCACCCTCCGGAAAGGGCAGCGGTTCATCAATGTCAGATCCGGCTGAATTCACATCAGCTATGAAGAAGGTCCCGGCAGGCGGTACTATCTATCTCCTTGACGGAACATACAAGTACAGCTCACCTATCATTATCGAAGAGAGCAATTCCGGTAAGTCAGGCGCTATGAAAACTGTATCCGCATACCCCGGAGCAAAGGTGACCTTCGACTTCTCAGGCGAAGCTGTATCAAATACAAACCGCGGCTTCGTACTCGACGGATCGTACTGGCACTTCTACGGCTTCGAGATAACTAAGGCCGGAGATAACGGTATGCTTCTTTCAGGCGATAACAACCGCATAGAGATGATGGTGTTCAATAACAATCAGGATACCGGCCTTCAGCTCTCACGCTATCAGACCTCCTATTCAAATGTCTCTGAGTGGCCTTCAAACAACCTTATCCTCAACTGCACATCAAAGAACAACTGCGATGATGCTACAATGGAAAATGCAGACGGATTTGCCGCAAAGCTTACCTGCGGTGAGGGAAATGTATTTGACGGCTGTATGGCTTACAACAACTCAGATGACGGCTGGGATCTCTACGCTAAGGCAGAAACAGGTCCTACCGGAGTTGTTACAATAAAGAACAGCATTGCCTTCCGCAACGGCTTCACTGAGGACGGCAGAGGTTACGGCGACTGTGACGGAAACGGCTTCAAGCTTGGCGGCGGCGGTGTTGGTACACGCCATATCGTTCAGAACTGTCTCGCATTCGAGAACCTCAACTGCGGCTTTACAGATAACAATAATCCTGAGTTCGGCGTTCTCAAAAATACCACTGCCTACAACAACGGCATTGGCGGCGGCGGAAAGGCAAACTACTTCGTATACCGCTGCTCATCATCCGCAGATATCCAGAATATCATCACCTACTACAATACCTCAAAGGTGTCATCCACAAAGGCTGCCGGTATCAAGGTGGCTAATGACAAGTTCAAGGGTGTGGTAAAGAATTCACTTTACTATAACGGTAAGTATTATTACAGCTCCGGTTCCTTCAACGCAGACGGTTCACAGCCTAAGTCAGGAGAGGTCGTTACCCTTTCTGATTCAGACTTCATCTCACTTTCTGTTCCTGCAATGGGCACAGACTTCCATACAAAGTGGAGAAATTCTGACGGTACACTGAATACCGGCGGTTTTGCTGAGACATCAGGTACATATAAATCACTGGGATATCATTTCACAAACCTCACTCCCAGCCCGATAGTCACAACTCAGCAGCCTGCTGCTACAACGACTACAACAACCACAACTACTACAACCACCACTTCCTCACAGCCCATAACTACCACCACTGCACCTCAGCCCGGCGTAAGCACTGTAGCCGGTGATGCAGACGGTGACGGATTTGTAAAGATGAACGACGCTGTACTCATTATGCAGTGCCTTTCAAATCCGGATAAGTACAGTCTTGAAGGCCAGCTTCTGGATAATGCTGACGTAAACGGCAACAAGAACGGCCTCTCACCCCTTGACGCTCTGGCTATACAGCGGTATCTGCTCAAGCTCATACCATCTTTGCCGGAAGTCTGATCTAAAAGATATAATATCGTAAGGAGCTCCGTTGGAGCTCCTTTTCTTTTATCCGCCGCTTCTTGTAATTCTGATATCCTTGTGATATAATATGGATAACGATCAGAAAAGGAGGCGGAATATGAGCCGGATATTACTAATTGAAGATGATATCCCCATAAGGCAGGAGCTGTCTGAACTTCTCAGGAACGCCGGATACGAAGCTGTATACATAACAGATTTTACAGCCCCTCTGCCGGAGATACTCTCAGCGCAGGCAGACCTTATACTTCTGGATATCAATCTGCCCGGGATAAACGGCGAGCAGATACTCCGTGAGATAAGGCGAAGCAGTGAAACTCCGGTAATCATGGTGACCAGCCGAACCAGTGAGCTGGACGAGGTATTGTCCATGAGCTATGGCGCTGACGATTATATCACAAAGCCCTACAATCCCACGATACTGCTGCTCCGAATATCGGCGGTGCTGAAACGAAGCAGGGACACTGTCACAAATACTACCTACCGTGGACTGACAGTAGATATCGCAAAGGGCAGTCTCACCGGACAGAAGGGTGAGCTGATACTCACCAAGAACGAAATGCTGATCTTCCGTACTCTTCTCGAAAAACAAGGCGGCATCGTTTCCAGGGATGAGCTTATGACTACGCTCTGGGACAATGCAGAGTACATAAACGACAATGCCCTCACTGTGAATATAAGCCGCCTCCGCACAAAACTGGCAGATTTCGGCTGTGAGAATGCCATTGAAACAAGAAAGAAACAGGGGTATATACTTTTATGAGCTTTTCACGATTCTTCCGTGACAGACTTCCGGCAGTCTGTATATATACAGCGGTATTCCTGCTGGCAATGGTATTTATGCAAGCCTCCGGAAGCGATATACATGGCACTATAATTGTGGGGATAATCTTTATCGCCGGCGGTGCAGCCATATTGTCCTGGGACTATCTCCGCCGCTGTGATTTCTATAAGCGTGCCTTCAAGGCCATAGAAATAGCGGATCAAAAATACCTGGTATCAGAAATGGTGCCGGAGCCGGAATTTGCTGACGGCGAAGCGGTATACCAACTGCTGGCAGAGGCCTGCCGGGATATGTACGAAAAGGTTGCGGAGCAAAAGCGGATATCCACTGAATTCCGTGAATATATAGAGCTCTGGGTACACGAGATAAAGCTGCCGGTATCAGGTCTGCTTCTAATGTGTCATAATGATGGAGAAGCCGGTGAAAGATATGCCGCTCAGATAAGGCGCATCGATGACTATATCGAAAACGTCCTCTTCTATGCAAGGAGCGAGAATGCGGAAAAGGACTATATAATAAAGGAAGTCTGCCTGCAAAAAGTCTTCGGATCAGTAGCGATGAAGAATATGGAGACCCTCCATGAAAGAGGCGTTTCCATTGTAACAGAGGGGCTCGATACCGATGTTATGACGGACAGCAAATGGCTGGAGTACATCCTCGGCCAGCTCCTGAGCAACAGCATGAAATACTTCCGGCCGGACTGCGAGCCGGAGATATCCGTAAAAGCAGAGGTTCTTCCGGACAGGACGGAGCTTCGCTTCCGGGATAACGGAGCAGGTATATCCGCCTCAGATCTGCCATATATCTTCGAGAAATCCTTCACCGGAGAAAACGGCAGAGACAGTTCCCACTCCACAGGTATGGGACTCTTTATCGTGCGAAGCCTCTGCGACAGGCTCGGCCACAGTATAAGCGCTGATTCCGAAAAGGGCAGCTTTACCGAGATCAAAATAACCTTCGGAAAGGATACTCATCTGCAAATTGACTGCGGCTGACCTTACAAAAATGTAAGGTACTGTAACAATAAAATATCGACAGAGCCTCCCTTATGGTGTATAATTATATCAAAAGGGAGGCATTATTATGGAATTGCTGAAAATAAAGAACATAGAAAAATACTACGGAAGCAGATCGAACCTGACAAAGGCTATCGATGACATATCATTTACAGTGGCCAATGGCGAATTTATCGGCATAATGGGAGCGTCAGGCAGCGGCAAGACCACTCTCCTGAACTGCATATCTACCATCGACCGTGTAACAGCCGGAAATATCTTCCTTGAGGATACGGATGTAACTCATCTCAAAGGCAGCAAGCTGAACCAGTTCAGACGTGAGAAGCTGGGTTTCATATTCCAGGACTTCAACCTGCTGGATACCCTTACAGCCTATGAGAACATCTCCCTTGCCCTTTCCATACAGAAATACCCGGCAAAGGAAATAGACGCGGCAGTGAGAGATGTGGCTGAAAAGCTCGGTATATCCGATGTACTGAACAAATATCCCTACCAGATGTCAGGCGGCCAGAAGCAGAGAGTTGCTTCTGCAAGAGCCATTGTTACGAAGCCGAAGCTGGTGCTTGCCGACGAGCCTACCGGAGCGCTGGATTCAAAGTCCGCAAGGATGCTGCTTGAACGCTTTGAATACCTGAACAAGAACAATGGCACCACTATAATGATGGTCACTCATGACTCCTTTACCGCAAGCTACACCTCAAGAGTCATCTTCATAAAGGACGGCAGGATATTCAATGAGCTGAGCCGTGGAGACGACAGCCGCAAGCAGTTCTTTAACAGGATAATCGATGTCGTTACCCTTCTGGGAGGTGACATAAGCAATGATATTTAAGCTTGCATTCAGCAATATCCGCAAGAGCATAAAAGATTACGCCGTATACTTCTTCACTATAGTCATTGGTGTTGCTATATTCTACCTGTTCAACTCCATTGATGAACAGCAGGCATACAAGAAATTTATCGCCCATGATCCTAACCATATCGGAGCAATTATCAGAACGACCATGAGAAGCCTCAGTGTTTTCGTGTCGGTGGTACTGGGACTGCTGATAGTCTATGCCAGCCGTTTTCTTATGCATAGAAGGAACCGGGAATTTGCCATATATCTCATGCTTGGCATGGGCAAGCGTAAGGTGTCGGCTATACTCTTTATGGAGACGCTTCTCATAGGAGTATTCTCTCTTATAGTGGGACTTCTACTGGGTATCGGGCTCTCACAGCTTATGAGCGCACTGGTGGCAAATCTTTTTGAAGCGGATCTGGATTCCTACAAATTCGTGCTCTCTGCCAGGGCAGCAAAAAGTGCCTTGATATATTTCGGGATAGCATACCTTGTTGTAATACTGTTCAACAGCTTCATGATAAGCAAATGCAGGATACTTGACCTCATCAATTCCGGAAAGAAGGAAGAAAAGCTGAAGCTGAAGAATCCCTGGGCCTGCGTTATCATATTTCTCATTTCATCTGCTGCGCTGGGCTACGCATATCATACAGTCACGAGATCATTGACTATGAGCAGTAAAGAGCTGCTTTTATGCATAGTTCTCGGTGCTATCAGCACATTCTTCATATTCTGGTCAATATCCGGACTTGTGCTGAAGATAATCATGTCCTTCAAGGGCGGATACTACAAGGGGCTGAATTGCTTCACAGTCCGTCAGATAAGCAGCAAGCTGAATACAATGGTATTCTCAATGACGCTCATATGCCTCTTCCTTTTCATCACTATATGCTCCCTTTCAGTCTCCTTTGCCCTGCGTGACGCTCTCAATAAGGAATTAAGGGACTGCTGTCAGGCAGATATGGAGATCGTCATGTTGAACAAGAATAAGCTCTCAGAAAAAGCCCGGAATCGTGATAAATACATCAATGAATCTCCTGATGAGCTTATAGAAAAAGCCGGGCTTAACGATATATTCAGCGGGACATCAATGATAAATATATATATGCAGAAGAATGAAGAAGAGGATGTCATCTATTACAGTGAGCTTCTCGGCGCTTATGTTGATGATTACTACAAGCAGTCAGAATTCTTGTTTAAGATAGATAATATCGACAAGTCTAAACCGCAGATAATCAGCATAAATGATTTCAATAAGATGTGGACGCTTTTCGGCAGAGAACCTCTGACCATCAACAAGAATGAATACTTCATTCTTTCAGATTTAGAGTATTATTATCAGTTTTTTGATAAAGCTGCTGAGGACGGTCAGGAGATAAGCTTTGATGGACACAAACTTACTCCGGCATTTGACAAGACTGTATACGGAGCTATAGATATAATATCGATCCATGAGAATGCGGCAATACTGGTAGTTGACGACAGTGTTCTCGAAGGCCGTGAGCCTGCACTGAAAGCTTTCCACGGAAACTACAAGGCCACCGGCAAGGAGGAGAAGCGAGCTGTTGATAACGAAATGCAGGATAAGGTCAAGCAGTACATCCGTGACAACTATTCTGAAGATGCTCTCGGCCTGTCCTACTTTACTACAAAGCTGGCAATATCGGATATGACCATAGGCATTGGCGCTATGGCAACATTCATCGGACTGTACCTGGGACTGACCTTCCTGATAACCTGTGCGGCAATAATAGCACTGAAGCAGCTTTCTGAGTGTGCAGACAGCGTTGAAAGGTACGAGATGCTCAGGAAGATCGGCGCAGAGGAAAATTCCATATCCCGTTCACTGCTGATACAGACCGGCACCTTCTTCCTGCTGCCTCTGATACTGGCGATAATACACTCGATATACGGCATAAAATTTGCAAAGCCAATGATGATAGGCATGTTCGTATCGCAGAACATGATACCGTCAATAATCGCAACAGCAGCACTGATAGTGGCCATATACGGAGGATATTTCGTTATCACATATTTCTGCGGACGCTCAGTTATCCGGAACAGAAGAAAATGATATAGATATAATATATGTGTGATGCTTATATAGCAGATATATGTTAGTTACTCGGGGAAGAACCTTTCTGAAAAAGGTTTCTTCCCCGAACTCATTTCCAAAGACTTTTAATCTTAATTCTATCAGGATATAGCGTTCTTTTAGTGTATTTACTTTTTGGTGATGTTATGATATAATGTTCGTGAAATATATTTTACCGCAAATACTTACATTGGGCATTAATTAATCCAACCTTAAAAGGAGGTATGATATGAGATCAAAAAAGCTGCTGGCTGCGGCCGTTATAGGTTCCCTGCTGGGGGCAATGCCCCTTTCCTATTCGTCCGCAGATAAGAAAACAGATATGGACTATGACGGGAACGGTATCGTTGACGGCTTTGACCTTGTGCTTGCGAGGCAGACTGCTTCCGATGCTGAGATAAAACGCCTCAGCGATTTTTTGCTCCAGCGTCAGCCAGAAGGGGAGTATACTCTTATCTGGAGCGATGAATTCGACGGAAATGCCGTTGATACGGACAAATGGGGCTTCGATACCGGAAACTGGAAGCTGGATGAGGCCGGGAATTTTATTACCACAGGCTGGGGAAACAACGAGCAGGAGTATTACACCAAGGAAAATGCTACCGTTAAGGACGGTGTCCTCACTATCGCTGCACGCAAGGAGCGCCTTGCAACAGAGGATCAGGGAATATTTGATTATACCTCTTCACGCCTTACAACTCAGGGCAAGTTTTCTGCCTGCGGAGGAAGGATCGAGGTAAGAGCACGCTGCGACTCAGGAAAATCACTGTGGCCGGCAATATGGATGCTGCCGGAGGACAGTGTTTACGGCGGCTGGGCAGCATCCGGCGAGATAGATATCATGGAGGGCTGGGGCAGCACTCCGGAGAAGATATGCGGTACGATACACTTCGGTGATGTCTGGCCGAACAACACCTATCTCACAGGAGACTACAATTTCCCCGCCGGAGACTCCACCGAAAACTGGCATACCTATGCCGTTGAATGGGAGAGCGGCGAGCTGCGCTGGTATGTGGACGACATTCTGTACAGCACCCAGACAGACTGGTATTCGGTGAACAGGAAATATCCTGCGCCCTTTGACCAGAACTTCTATCTGATACTGAATCTGGCTGTAGGCGGTCATTTTGACGGTGTTGACGGTATATACGCCGAGCCTGCAACCTTTGCAAAAGGTGAAAAGCACTTTGATATCGACTATGTACGTGTCTATAAAAAGAACGGTTCGGATTTTGTTCCCACGCCTCAGGATTCCATATCAATGGGCTCCTATATCGAGGGAGCCGATGCCGGACTTATCAACAAGGACGGCTGCTCAGTCTTTGATATAAAGAGCGTGGGCAGTCTTGAGTACGCTGTTATGGGACTTATTACCGGCAGGGACGTCCACGCTGGTGAAACACATAACCTTTCATTTGATGTGACTTCCACCGCAGCCCGTGATATGGTGGTGACAGTGGAGGACAGCACGTATAACCGCTACCTCAGCGAGACAGTGAGCATATCCCCGGAACAGAGGCATTGCAGCTTTGATGTGCCGTTCGGGGCAGATATGTCCGTGGATATAAAGTTCCAGCTGGGCAATATCGGGGATTCTGCTTCCATCGGACAGCATCAGGTAACGATATCAAATATAAAGTGGGAATAACACTTCAGTATAAGCGGATCGCTTGCATAGAGGTATATGCCAGTTATTGAGGGAGACCCTTTTGAAAAAGGGTCCTCCCTCAAACTCCCTCCCTAAAACTTTCAGTTTTAAATTTTCCCCAGATAGGGCGCACGATAGTAAAAAGCCCATGTAGTAATTACATGGGAGCGCCCTATCTGGGGGAAATTAAGATTAAAAGTCTTTGGAAAGGGGTTCGGGGAAGAACCTTTCCTCAGAAAGGTTTTCCCCGAGTAACTAACGTATAATCTCTATGCAAGCGATCCGCTTATACTGAAGTGCTGAGGCCGCTTTATCCGCAAATCTCGATAATTGCCTCTGCCATTATCTTGGCATTTTTCAGCAGTTCATCCACAGTTATGAACTCCTCTGGCGAGTGCATATTATGTTCAGTTCCGGGAAATTCGGCTCCGAATGCTACTCCGCCCTCGATCTCGTGGACATAGGTGCCGCCGCCGATAGCGATACAACTTCCCGGCTCGCCTGTGACCTTCTCATAGGTTTTCAACAACGCAAGGACAAATGTTGAATTCTCGTCGGTACAGTGGGGCTCAACGCCCTCACAGGATTCGATCTCAAAGCCGGCAGACCTCAATTTCCCGCAAATAATGCTTCCTATGTCAGCCTTTTTCCGGTCAAGCGGGAAGCGGATATCGATGCCGCCGTAGATCCTGCCCTCGACAGTATTGAGCATTGATAGCACACAGGTCATATTTCCGGATATATCGTCCGAGAAGCCCAGTCCGCAGCTCTTTCCGTCAAACTCGCCGTGGGGGAACATATCCTTTAGACCGCAGATGAGCCTGTCATCGCCCTCGCACTCACTGAGGAATTTGGTAATGGCATTTTCGCCCTTTTCCGGTGTGGAGGCATGAGCGGAACGGCCGGAGAATATAAGTCCGTCCACGGTACAGCTCTGCGGAACGGCATTTATTACGGTTCCGGCTGTGATATCGGCACCCCAGAACGGAGCGGAGAAGTATACCCTGAGCATACCCTTTTCTGCGTTTATCACCGGATACTCGCCGTCGGGAGTGAAGACCATAGGCGGCAGCTTTCTTTTGCTGCGGTAATAGGCCATATCAGCAGAGCCGTTCTCCTCATTGGTGCCGAATATGAGCCTTACGCCTTTTTTCAGCGGGATATTCAACTCCCTGACAGCCTTAGCAGCATAAAGTGCCGCAACAGCAGGCCCTTTGTCGTCAATGGTGCCTCGTCCAATGAGCTTGTCTCCCTCACGGCGCATGATAAAGGGATCGCCCTTCCATCCTGTGCCTTCCGGGACAACATCAAGGTGAGAGAGGATCGCAAGCTCGGGTTCAAGGGAATTGATATCTGCCGAGCCGGCGTAGTTTTCCACGTTTTCAACAGCAAAACCTGATCTCGCACATTTTTTCAGCATGATATCCAGCGCCCTTGCAGGCTCTATGCCAAAGGGATAGCCCTCCTCAGCATCGCCCTGAACGCTGGGAACAGCGATCAGTTCTCCGAGAAACGCTGTTATTTCGTCTTTTTTTGATGCTAAATACTCACTTATCCTGCTCATTTCAAAAGCCTCCTTTTAGTTATAATAACAAAGTACCGCAGTATAACTACTGCGGTACTTTGCGTACAGGTTCGCACCCATACAAAGAAAGAAAGGATAAATATGAAAAGATTTATCAGTTAACGATTGCCTTCTCTGTTTCCTTATCGAAGATATGGATCCTGTTAGGATCGATAGCAACTCTGATGTCGTCACCAGGTCTTGCTGTTGATCTTGGGCTAACTCTTGCAGTAAGCGGGATACCTTCGCAGAGGAGGTAGAGGTATGTCTCAGCACCCATCATTTCTGTGATCTCAACGTTGCAGTCGATGATACCTGTTGTAGCGTTGGAGAGGTACATTTCTTCATCGTGGATGCTCTCGGGACGAACGCCGAGGATGATCTCCTTGCCAACATAGTGGCCGAGGTCATCGTTTACCTTTGACTCAGGAACGATTATCTGATACTTAACGCCTCTGGACATCTTGGAGTCTTCAGAGCCGAATTCTACGATATACTGGCCATACTCTTCTCTGAGTGTAGCGTCGATGAAGTTCATCTGAGGTGAACCGAGGAAGCCTGCAACGAACTTGTTTACAGGGTTCTCATAGAGGTTCTGAGGAGTATCGATCTGCTGAACAAAACCGTCCTTCATACATACGATACGGTCACCCATTGTCATAGCCTCTGTCTGGTCATGAGTTACGTAGATGAATGTAGTACCGAGTCTCTTGTGGATCTTGGAGATCTCAGTTCTCATCTGAGCACGGAGCTTAGCATCGAGGTTTGAGAGAGGCTCGTCGAGGAGGAATACCTTAGGTGAACGAACGATAGCACGACCGAGAGCAACTCTCTGTCTCTGACCACCGGACATAGCCTTAGGCTTTCTCTCGAGGAGGTGTGTAAGGTCGAGGATCTTAGCAGCCTCGTTTACCTTTCTCTCGATCTCATCCTTAGGAACCTTACGGAGCTTGAGTCCGAAAGCCATGTTATCGAAAACAGTCATATGAGGATAGAGCGCATAGTTCTGGAAAACCATTGCGATATCTCTGTCCTTAGGAGCAATATCGTTTACAAGGCGGTCGCCGATGTAAAGCTCACCCTCTGAGATCTCTTCAAGTCCGGCGATCATACGAAGTGTAGTTGACTTTCCGCATCCGGAAGGTCCAACCAGAACGATAAACTCCTTATCTCTTATCTCTAAATTAACATCTGAAACAGCAACAACGCCGCCCGGATATTTCTTATAAATGCCTTTAAGTGTTAAGCCTGCCATTTATTCCAGTCCTCCAGTACAATATTTCTTGCCGATAATCTATCTTTTAATTCTATACAGTATCAGCTATATTAATATAATACCAAACTTTGCGAAATATTTCAAGTCTCTAAATTGACAAAGTTTTATTTAGTTGTTTATTAGAATTGCCGAAAAAAAGTCAGAGAAATCGGCAAAAAAGAGGCCTTCGGGGGACTCTTTAAACAAGTTTTCAACATCTTTGTGCAATAATTCCATAGACTGTCCGAGCCCCAGTTTTTCGGGAAGAACAAGCCCTCCGAGAGAAATCCTCATAAGCTTTTGTACATGATTGCCTACAGCAGCAAACATTCTTTTGACCTGATGATATTTTCCTTCATGAAGCTCTATCAGAGCCAGTTTATCGCTGATTTCCGTGGTTCTGACCCTTGCGGGCAGACAGGCTTCTCCGTCGGCCAATTTAATACCTTTTTTGAATATGTCAACATATTTGTTTTCGTATGGTCTGTCAAGTTTCACAATATATAATTTCGGTATATGGCTCTTTGGAGACAGCATCCTGTGGGCAAGTTCGCCGTCATCAGTGATAAGGAGGGCGCCTGTTGTGTCCTTGTCAAGACGGCCTGCCGGGAACAATCCTTTTGTGCGGAGCTCCGGCGGTATCAGGTCAAGGACAGAGGGGCCGTCGGTATCCTCGGTGGATGATACATAGCCTTGTGGTTTATTTAATAGTATATACCTGTGGCGTTGGGCGGATATTTCTTTTCCGCAGACTGTTACGGAAGCACTTTCGGGATCGATCTTGGTATCAGTCTTTTTTTCGGCTGAGCCGTTCAGGGATATCTGCCCTTTTGCGGCAAGCTGTTTTATTTGTGAGCGGGTATATTCGGTGCGCTCGGATATGAATTTGTCAAGGCGGATAAGTGCCATAGCTTCTCCTTTCGGAATATATGTATTATTTACGGAATATGATATGTATGGAAAGTTTCAGTAGATGTATCAGACGTCGGTCAAGCCGAGGCGAATAATAACAAAACGCCCGTCCGGAAAACGCTTCGTTGTCCGGACTGCTTCTTAGGAGAGGCGCTGTCTCTCCTCGTACACCTCTCTGCCAGAGGATTAACTCCTAACCGGACCGCCCCCCCTTTGTCACTTCATGACATCTCCCCACCCAGTGGGGAGTCACCCTCTGGACTCCCATTTTTTGCCGCCTTCGGCGTTTTTATTTTTAAGGAGCTAAAAACATGAAAAAGCGTACATTTATATTACTTGCAACTGTCCTTATCTCCGGCAGCGCACTCCTTCTTCACCATAACAGAAAGCCTGCCGAGCCAGCGAAAATGGCTGTAGTGCCGGCTTCAACAGTAGCCGAGAGGATGGACTATTTTGCCTCCCACGGCTGGGAGGTGGAGGAGATAGCCGGGAAGGATATAACTATCCCAGAGATATTTTCCTCCGCATACGAAGAATATGTCAGTATGCAGGACAAACAGGGACTTCCCCTCCGGGACAATGCCGGCAAAGACGCAAAGCTCTATGTATACGAGGTAAAAAATTACAGTCCCGAAAACAGAAAAATGCTTGCGGAACTGCTTGTCTGTGATGAAAAAGCGGTGGCCTCAATGGTGTACAGCGACGACGGCGGCAGCATCCGCATGGCAGTGTCGTGAGCGGTCAGTCCGTAACGCTGTTCTTTTTGTCATCGAATTCACTTATAGCCGCAACGAAGCTGGCTATATCGGTGAAATCCTTGTATACCGAAGCAAATCTGATATAGGATATAGGATCGATATCACGGAGTCTGTCGAGAACGATATTGCCTATTTCCTCGGACTTTATAACAGTTTTGAGGTGGTCGGCACAGTAATTCTCCACATAGTCGGCTATTTCTTCCACCTGCGCCTTGGTAACGGGGCGCTTTTTTATGGCGGTGAATATGCCTTTTATGAGCTTCTGCTTGTCGAACTGCTCAAAGCCGCCTGAGCGCTTCTCTACCATGAGCAGCGGGACTTCAAATATCTCGTAGGTAGTGAATCTGCCTCCGCATTTTATACATTCCCTGCGGCGGCGGATCTTGTCGTCAGCTGGGCGGGAATCGATGACCTTTGAATCCTCAAAGGAACAGAACGGACACTTCATAGTTATTTCTCCCTGCCAAAAGGCTGTAGCATTTTGTTTATTACGTTATAGCTCCGGATAAGTTCGCTGATCGGGCCGAAATTGTTGCGGTAGAGCTCCAGTATCACGCTGCAGTCCGGGTTAAGCTCATACAGCTTTCCGAAAAATTTCCTGAAGTCGAATCTGCCCTTGCCGATAGGAAGACAGTCGCCCAGCTCTCCGGAATCGCTGATATGTACGTGAGCGGTTCTGCTGCCGGCTGCTCTGAGGAAGCTGTAGGGATCCTCGCCGGCACGTATAGCCTGCTTGGTATCGAGGACGAAAGCAAATTCGTTTCCCAGCATACCGGCAACCTCTCTTACAAAAGCAGAGGAACCGCTCTGGCAGCGGGATACGTTTTCCAGGGCGACGGTGACACCGTTTTCCTTTCCCACACGGTAGAGCTGGCTGTAGCGTTCGCAGAAGAACTCCTTTGAGCGGACGGATTTTCCGCCGTGGAGAACGAATATCTCCGCACCTGTCATATTCATAAAGCGGAAGTAGTATTTGTAGTATTCCAGAGCGTCGGTCATTCTTCTCTCATAATCGGAGAAGAAGAAGAGCTGCTCCATTTCGCTTGTGAACGGGTGTACGGATACGCATTTTGCGTCAAAGCGCTTCAGGATGTTTGCCATACCGTGGGCAAAGCTTTTTTTCAGCTCGCAGTGGGTATTGATGAATATCTCAACGCAGGAGACCCCGTTGACGGTCAGATCATATAAGCTTTCCTCCACCGGCTTGGGGAAGAGGCAGGCTGTAGATACACCAGCAGTCATAGAGGCACTCCTTTCGCATTTTTTACCCTTCAATTATACCAAAATATGGCCGTAAAGTCAAGCGGATGATATAGCTGCCGGCCGGCAGTCATCATGAGTTGGCCTGCACTGTCGTCTTAGGGCAAAATGATTATCATGTGCTAACGGATTTCGCCCATATACTCGGTAGGAATTGAGTAGATTAGCATTATATTGCAGCGTCACACTGACAGGCGTCACTGAATTGGGTGACCTATTCGTTATGGCTTAAAACAGCCATTCTGCTTCGTTATACAGGGATCGTTATTTTTTCTACAATTATATTTTGGTATACCGTTGACAATACTTTGCCTTTATGATACAATAATAAAGTAGGAATATGCCTGCCTTTATATCCAGGCTTTCGGTGAAAACAAAGGCTCTGGAAATGATCTGTAAAGGAGTAATGATATATGGGAAAGAAGAAATTAGGGATAAGGATAGGGCTTATAGCCATATTCATCGTATGCCAGGTGTTATGTGTGTATATGGGGTATACGTTCAGCACATATCACAAGTCGACGCTGACAGATAAGATGCTGGATGACAGTGGTATAAAAAGTGCGAACAAGCTTATGATAGTGGCTCATCCTGACGACGACTCCATATGGGGCGGAGGTCATCTTATGGACGGGGATTATTATGTCGTTGTACTCACCAACGGAAATAATGCTGTAAGAAAATGCGAGTTCAAGAAAATGCTGGAAACCTCCGGAAACAAAGGCATTATCCTCAGCTATCCGGACAAGACCTACGGCAAGAAGGATTCATGGAAGAGAAGCAAGAATGAGATAAAGAAGGATATCTCCAGAATAATGAAATATAAGGACTGGGATCTGATCGTGACCCACAATAAGGAGGGCGAATACGGCCATATCCACCATAAAATGACTCATAGAATGGTGACGGATCTCTATGATGAGCAGTCACCGGACTGCAAGCTGTACTTCTTCGGCAAGTATTATACCAAGTCACAGATAGGCGCTGTGGAGGACAGCCTCCCCCGTATCTCAGAGGAGCAGCTCAGATTCAAGGAGAAACTGGAGGATATCTATAAATCGCAGGATTACGTGGTGGAGATGTTCTGCCAGATGAATCCGTTTGAGGATTGGACCTGCTATAACGAGCAGGGCGAAGATTAATATAAACCGCCTCTGTTAATACCGCCTGCCAATGCAGGTGTATATGTTGCTTACTCGGGGAAAACCTTTCTGAGGAAAGGTTCTTCCCA
>JAAYBK010000134.1 GCA_012718885.1 Ruminococcus sp.
CTTCCAGTTCGGCATCAGGAGCGGCGACCGTGACGAGTTCCGTTTTGCCGATGAGCATACCGAAATGCACAAGTTCTGCTTTGATGGACTTGAGGAGACGGTGGAGAAGCTCAGGGGCAAGAATGTTTACCTGACAGTTGATCTTGATGTGCTGGATCCTTCCATATTCCCCGGCACAGGTACTCCCGAGGCCGGCGGAGTAACGTTTGACGAGCTGAGAAGGGCACTTACACTTGTATGTAGCAAGCTGGATATAGTGGGCTGCGATGTGAACGAGCTCAGCCCGGTCTACGATCAGAGCGGAGTGTCCACAGCAGTTGCCTGCAAGATAATCAGAGAGATGCTGCTTGCCCTTTCATAACAAAGCGGCAGTTTAGCTGAGCCGGAATGGCTCGGAGGAAATGCTATGAGAAAACCTATCATTGACGATACCAAGCCCTATGACAGCTATGAAACATATGACGGAAGCAAGCCTAACAGGAAGAATATCCGTGCGAATGTGATACTCATGCTTGTTATCATGCTCTTCTGTTCAGTGTTTGTGATAGTTGCGTTGGTCATGTATCTGGGCGATAAGAAGCGTGAGAAAATATGTACAGAGAAGCTTACCGCTGTTGTATGCGAGAACCGTCCGAGGAAGAGTTCTGACAGCGATTCTGTTACGTATCAGCCAATATTCGAGTATGTCTATAATGATCACAAATATATAACCGGCAGCAAAACAGCATCCTCGCCGGCAGAGTTCAGTGTGGGAGAAGAAGTCGAATTGTATATCGATCCGGATGATCCGACGACGATATACGTTCCCTCTGAAAAGACCTCCTTTTGGATCTGCTGTTTATTCGGAGGCATCGGCGGCACAGGTATGCTGATATCATTGATAATCCTGCTGGTGACTATAAAGAACCGAAACAAGCCCGAAGAAGAGCTTGTGGAAATGCAGTATTATTGATGTAGGATGCAGCATCGGCTGCGTTTATGACATTTTGTCAGCGGACATGATACCGTAAAGTAATGGGATAAATCAGAGAAAATATGTCAGATTATTTAATAGTAAGTATTGTGTTCTTGTTAGTGGGGATAATAGGTCGGATACGTTCGGGGATAATAAAAAGCAGATGTACAGAAATGGCAGAGGCAACAGTCGTTTTTGAGAGGAAGGCAGAGATCCGCAGCGGACATTGCTATTACAAATATCACTTCGATAAATATCCTACATTCAGCTACACATATAAAGGACGGAAGTATACAAGGAAAAGCAATTATTATTCAATTACCCTTGATTTTAAGATAGGGGATAAGCTTGAATTATGTATCGATCCGAATAACCCGGAACGCTTTTATTGTCCGAAAGAACAGAAGTCAAGTTTTAACATTGACCTTATATCTATTGGCTTAGGAGTATTTTTGATGATTATATTTTTTGTGAATGTTTTCATTAGATGAGTAAAAACAGAGCAGTTCTGAACTGAGGAATTAACAATGGAAAAAATATTCAAAAGAAGAAAAGACCTTAAAATATTTGCAGGAATGGCAATAGTATTCGTTCTTCTCCTTTTCAGCTTCCTTGCTGCAAGGGGATTCGAGAACGACTGGTACAACAAGGATTATGACGACTATCAGGAAAATCCGGGAAGCTATTTTGTTACTGAGGTGCCGATAAAGGACTTCAAGACATATTCCGGCTTCAACGACAAGGCGCTCTCATATACAGACCTTTACTTTACCGCTCTGGTGGACATAACATACGCCGGCGGTCAGACCGAGACATACCGTGTCCCGGCAGCAAACGGCGATAAAAAGGGCGACAAGATAAAGGTTGCCTATGACAGAATGTACGATGAGGACTACGAGGGCAAAATGCAGGCTGTTGAGAGGAATGACGGCGATCCTTATCAGAGTGCTCCGAGAATAGGACGTGTGACCAACACAAAGTATTCAACAGGTATCCTTGTTGCAGTGTTCATACTCGGTGCAGCAATGGCCGTATTTGTGGGATTATGCATAAAGCGGCAGGCTGAGGATACAGAAGAGTCAGAATGATGTGATAAGATATTATGAATGAGATTTTTATTGAGGGATTATTATGATAATTATATTCATGATATTATTAATATTCCCGTTAGTCGGGATAATTGGCCTTGTATCAATAGCAATAAGAAAAAAGAAGTGTACAGAGCTGGTTGAGGCTGAGGTCATACGTCTTGAAGTAAGCCATGACAGTGACGGCAGCAATTCTTATCATCCCGTTTTCAGCTACTCATACGGCGGGGAGAGTTTTGAGGTAAGAGACAGCTTTTCTTCATCGTTCTGCCGCTTCAATGTCGGCGACTATGTTGAGCTGTATATTGATCCTTACAATCCAAAGAAGTTCTATTGTCCAAAGGAGACGATCCATCAGATAATTTTTTATCTTATATTTGCAGCTGTGGGAGCATTGGTAATGGTGGCATTCTTTAAAATTAAATAATTCTTATACGCAGATTATAATGGTCTTACTTTTCGGAGTGCTGCTATTGATAGAGCAGTCATCATCGATTGTGAACATTTTTAATGTGATACATAAATTAAATTATATATGGAGGAATCAAAAATGGGAAAATGTATGATAATCGGCTGCGGCGGCGTTGCCTCTGTAGCTATCCACAAGTGCTGTCAGAACAGCGAGGTATTTGAGGGTATTATGATCGCAAGCAGGACAAAGTCCAAGTGCGACGCTCTCAAGGAGAAGCTCCAGCCTACAACAAAGACTGTCATTGAGACTGCTCAGGTGAACGCTGACAACGTGGACGAGCTCATTGCACTTATCGAGAGTTACAAGCCGGATGTAGTGCTGAACCTTGCTCTGCCTTATCAGGATCTCACTATCATGGATGCCTGCCTTGCAACAAAGACACACTATGTTGACACAGCAAACTATGAGCCTCTTGATACTGCAAAGTTCGAGTACAAGTGGCAGTGGGCATATCGTGAGAAGTTCGAGAAGGCCGGCATAACAGCTCTTCTCGGAAGCGGATTTGATCCCGGTGTAACAGGAGTGTTCTCCGCATATGCAATGAAGCATGAGTTCGACGAGATAAACTATATCGATATCCTCGACTGCAACGGCGGTGACCACGGCTATCCCTTTGCAACAAACTTCAATCCAGAGATAAACATCCGTGAGGTGTCCGCTAAGGGCAGCTACATCGAGGACGGCAAGTGGGTTGAGACTGAGCCTATGGAGATAAAGCGTGTATACAACTTCAAGGGCGTAGGCGAGAAGGATATGTACCTTCTCCACCACGAGGAGCTCGAGTCCCTTGCACTGAATATCAGGGGCATCAAGCGTATCCGTTTCTTTATGACCTTCGGCCAGAGCTATCTCACACATCTTAAATGCCTTGAAAACGTGGGCATGACATCTATCGAGCCTATCATGTATGAGGGTAAGGAGATAGTTCCGCTCCAGTTCCTGAAGGCAGTTCTGCCTGATCCTGCTTCACTCGGTCCGAGAACTGTGGGCAAGACCAACATAGGCTGTATCTTCCGTGGAAAGAAGGATGGCAAGGACAAGAACTACTACCTCTACAATATCTGCGACCACCAGGAGTGCTACAAGGAGGTCGGCTCACAGGCTATTTCCTACACAACAGGCGTTCCTGCAATGATCGGTGCAATGATGATAATGACCGGCACCTGGAAGAAGGCCGGCGTATACAACATAGAGGAGTTTGATCCGGATCCCTTTATGGAAGCACTGAACAAGTGGGGACTTCCGTGGGAAGAGGATTTCGATCCGGTTCTCGTAGACTAAGTCAAAAAGGCGGAGCCGGCAAGAAATGGGAGTCCAGAGGGGGCGGCCCAGTTAGGGTGAGCCTCTCCTGAGAAGTAGCGAAGCTATGCGAAAC
>JAAYBK010000135.1 GCA_012718885.1 Ruminococcus sp.
AAATGTCAATTTTCCGTAGTCTGTAAGAGAGAGCCTTCCTGTCGGACAGCTTACTCTTTCCGGATAAAGCAGGGCGTACTGTATCGGTATCTTCATATCTGGTACGCCAAGCTGTGCAATAACTGAATAATCGTCATACTCAACAGCAGAATGTACAACGCTCTGTCTGTGGACAACTATCTCGATCTGATCCGGTTCAAGGTCAAAGAGCCATTTTGCCTCAATGAATTCAAGTCCTTTGTTCATCAGAGTTGATGAATCTATGGTGATCTTGTTTCCCATGTCCCAGTTCGGGTGATGCAGAGCCTGTTCCTTGGTGACATTTTTCAGCTCGTCATAGCTTTTGCCAAAGAAAGGACCGCCGGAGGCAGTGAGTATCACCTTGCTGAGCTGTGAGCGCTTATTGCCCTGCAAGCACTGAAATATCGCTGAATGTTCGCTGTCGACCGGATAGAGGTTTATTCCTTTTTTAGCAATGTTACCCATTACCAGTTCTCCCCCGGCAACAAGAGTCTCCTTATTCGCAAGAGCAAGATCCTTGCCGGAATCTATAGCAGTAAGTGTCGGAAGAAGTCCAACCATGCCTACCACAGAATTGAGAACTATGTCAGTCTGCGGCAATGCGGCGATCTCACATAGGCCTTCCATTCCGCAGACAATTTTTATATCTGTATCACTGAGCCGCTGTTTCAGCTCACTGTATTTTTCTTTGTTATAAATACCTACATATTCCGGGCGGAATTTTCTTGCCTGTTCCTCAAGAAGGTCGATGCTGCTGTGAGCTGCAAGTGCTGTTATGCCCAGACCATGTTTTTCGCAGACCTCAAGTGCCTGCGTTCCGATAGAGCCGGTAGAGCCGAGTACCGAGACTGTCTTATTCATATTTAGCTCTCCTTTTCAGGGAGAATATCCCTGTTTTAGTTTATGACTATACATCTGATAAAATGCGAAAGGGACTATACGCAGTAATACGTTAGTCTCCTTTCAGAACTATGATCTTAATTACCTATTATATGGAAATCCATAAATCACATAAAACGATCAGCATATAAAACGTGGGAAGAACAAAAAGCACACTGTCAAAGCGATCCATAAGTCCGCCGTGACCGGGCATTATCTTTCCGTAGTCCTTGAAACCGATCTGACGCTTGACCATTGAGGCAGAAAGATCTCCTACAGTGCCTATAACAGCGCAAACCATACCTATAACAAAAGCTGCGATGCCGATACCTATATCGTAGTTGATCGTAAAAGCGACAGCGTATACTATGCCGGTGGATACAATTCCGCCGATAAAGCCCTCAATAGTCTTCTTTGGACTTATCTCAGGGCATAACTTGTGCTTTCCGAAGGCAACTCCAGTGAAATAGGCTCCTGTGTCAGCGATCCATGCACCGCAAAGACCCATTATAAGAAGGAAAAGACCGTTGTCCTTGTCCATGCGGTCAATGCGAACCATAGTTGACATTGCCTGCGGAACGAGAACCATGCTTGCAAGAGCAAAAAATATCTGCTCATAGCGGAGCTCCTTGTGCTTCCTGAGCCATGTAACAAACACAACGAATGCTGCCGCAAGAGTTATGCCAAATGCAACAAGCGTGTATTCACCAGAAATCTCCAACGAATCGCCAACATACAGATTATTGCCTTCACCGCTCTTGAAATGCTTTTCGATATAGTAAAATTTGCTGTAGATGAGAGGAATAGATATGCCGCAAGCTTCGACAGCCCCAAGTATAGGGATGCATTTTTCAAGCTTGACTGCACGAAGAAGCTCATACAGCATTATCGCTATCATTCCTGCCACTGCGATCGGGAGCACGAGTGTATCGTGTGCCCAAAGCACAAAAGCCATGATAATAACGCCGACTGCACCTGATATAATACGTGTAAGCATCAGACACCTCCGAAGCGGCGCTGACGGCGACCGAATACTATAAGAGCCTTGTCGAGCTCAGCCGGAGTAAAGTCAGGCCACAGAATATCTGTAAAATAATATTCTGCATAAGCGCACTGCCATATGAGATAGTTGGAAAGACGCAGCTCACCGCTGGGACGGATAACAAGATCAACATCCGGGATGCCCTTAGTATAAAGTTCGTCGGAAATTGACTGCTCTGTTATATCCTCTGGACGTATCTCCCCGTTCACAGCCTTCTGTGCGAGGATCCTTGCAGCATGAGCCAGTTCATCACGGCCGCCGTAGTTTACGGCCATCATAAGGGTCATCTCGTCATACTTTGCTGTATCCTCTTCAAGCTTCAGCATTTTTTCCTGAAGATCTTCGTCAAAGGCAGACTTGTCTCCGAGGAATATCATTCTTGTGTTCTCGCTGAGGAAGTTCCTTACATCAACGATATAATCACGGAAAAGCTCCATGATAGTATTGACCTCGTCCTTTGGGCGCTGCCAGTTTTCAGTCGAAAATGCATAGAAGGAGATATTTTTTAAGCCAATATCCTTGCAGTAGCGAACTATTTTCTTAAAATTCTTTGCGCCTTCTCTATGTCCGAAGGAACGTGGCAGACCTCTTTTTTTGGCCCATCTGCCGTTTCCGTCCATTATAAAGCCTACGTGTGCCGGAAGAACCTCCGGCAGCGTAAGCTCAGA
>JAAYBK010000010.1 GCA_012718885.1 Ruminococcus sp.
CACTACATTAGGAAATTTTTATGTTGTTATAAAGGGTGAACCCATAATGACCGGTTCAGATACTACCGGCAACACACTGGCAACTGTTATCCATGAGCTGCTTCATGTCAGCCAGAGAGAATACCGTGCATGGGCTACTTCAAATACTAAGTTCGACGAAGCAACAGCTCAGCTTATAGAGTTCAAAGCAAAGGATCACTTATCGGAGATAACCGAGGTTTCAACTGAAAACTCGAATAAATGGCAGACATATTTCATTCCGCTTGATTCTACCGGGACCTATATTGACGGAGTTAAGGTGTCTCCGATGCTTGAAGGCTCTCCGCCTGAGGCATTTGGTGCAGGCGATCAGGGCTATCCACTCTGTCACTTTATTGACTATCTGTTGAAAAGCAAGAAATCGCTGACATTCGGTGAACTTCTTACTGCTTACAAAGATGCAGGCGGCTATACTCCCACACTCAAAAAGGCATTTGATATGGACGATAAGGAGCTTACCAAGCAGTATAAGAACTTCATCAAATCCAAGCAGACTAACTTTTATGAACTTGCACTTCGGTGGTACACAAGAGCGAATGACGGAAACCAGTGGGCGCTTTCACGAAAGGGATTTGACAAACAGGGTGAACACGCCGTTATCAAAAATCAGGCCTATCAGACGACAGTCCGAAAGATATACCCGCAGATGCCGCCGGATGGAAGGCAGAAGCAGGTGAGTGTTCTTCTTGCGTATGATGACAATTACAAGGATCTCACAGACTTTGAGCTTATCCCCATCGGCAACAAGAATTACAAGAATACCAAGTACGGTATTATGTACGATCCGAAGCCGTATTCGACGATGAAAGATCTCTTCACTTTGGAGATAGACGGCGGAGCAAATACTGAAGATGTTACCAGCGGTTATGTTGTATGGACTCTGTTTGCTCCAAAGCCAATAGGCAATATAACCCTCAAGGACGGCATGATAAACTTCCAGCTTCCTGAAAAATCAGAAGCAGCAAATGCCGGAAAGATCGACGGCTATCGTGTTACTATCACATGTACTACAGACGACACCAAAACTGAAAAGTTCTACAAGATTAGCGGTGCAGGGAAGGATATTTCGCTCAACGCCAAGAACTATAAGAATAAAGGAACCAAGATAGAAGACGCTGAGTTCAGAGTCAGCGTATGCGAATATATCAAGGAAGCGACAGGCAATAAGTCTTTCGGCCCGGAATCTGATCCAACTAACAGTATTGTTGATGACATGGAAGATACGCTCGAACAGATGGGCGCAGGTCACGGAAAAGTCAATATCTCTCTCGGCTGGAAGACATCAGACGACCTCGATCTTCACGTTGTAACTCCGAATGGAGGAGAGATATATTACAGCAACAGGACTGCTGACGGCGGTGTTCTTGATGTTGATATGCAGGTGAGTGAGATAGTTGCAAGTCCTGCTGAACACGTTGATTTTGCATCACCGCCTTTGGGAACATATTCAGTCAGTGTAGTAAATTACAGAGACAGAACTGAGGGGACGGATTCGCCGTTCGTAGTTGTTGTTGAGATTGAGGGCAAGAAGAAGGTCTATGAACTCGCAGCAGGCGGCGATGGCAGCCGTACCAGCATATGCAGATTTACTTACGGTGAACCTGAGGGTACAGAAAAGGGCAACGAACATCTTGATGATTGATATAACAAACAAGAAAAGGCTTCGCTTTTTGCGAAGCCTCACCTTGTCCGCAAAGTCCCTTTGACGAAATCGTCA
>JAAYBK010000136.1 GCA_012718885.1 Ruminococcus sp.
AACAGCCGCCTTCATAGCCTTCTTCAGGAAATAACGGCTGTCGCCTTCAAATGGGGTACCATCCTTATAGCGGATATAGCAAAACATACGTATAACTCGTCCCTGCTGTGGCCTCCAGGGCAGAACTGTCATGGTCTGTGCGTCCGGAAAAAGGAACAGATCCTTGCCGTTTGCCGCTTCAAAGCCTGCTATCTTCTTTGCGGCAATGCGGACTCCCCGTTCAAATGTTACGGCAAGCTCTGATGAAAGTATGGATATATTTTTCAGTCTGCCGTGCAGGTCACAGAACGTCAGCTTGACGAACTTAACATCATTTTCCTCAATATACTGTAATATTTCATTTTCCGAATAAACCATTTTCTCCTCCGTTATCTTAGATTCGTGTAGCCCATAAGGTATTCATCTACCTCTGCTGCTGCGTCCCGTCCTTCACGTATAGCACGAACAACAAGTGACTGGCCGATATGCATATCTCCTGCTGTGAACACCTTCGGTACACTTGCTGCGTGACTGTTCTGAGATGTTTTAACGTTTGTGCGCTGATCCAGCTCTACTCCGAAGGCATTGGCAACATAGCTCTGACAGCCAAGGAAGCCTGCCGCAATAAGACAGAGCTCACAAGGAAGTATCTCTTCACTGCCTTCGATCTCTTTCGGTATCCTCCTTCCGCTTGCCTCGTCCTGCACGAACTCAAGCTTTACTGTCTTTACTGCTGAAAGGCTGCCCTTTTCATCCTTGATGAACTCCTTGACAGTTGTGCAGTAAATACGAGGATCATGGCCGAATACCGCAATTGCCTCCTCCTGACCGTAATCTGTCTTGCAGACCCTCGGCCACTGAGGGAACGGATTGTTCTCAGCTCTCTCGTCTGGAAGCTTCGGCATCATTTCAAGCTGTGTAACCGACTTGCAGCCGTGGCGGACAGAAGTTCCTACACAGTCATTTCCAGTGTCTCCGCCGCCGATGATAACAACATTCTTTCCCTCAGCTGAGATATATTTGCCGTCAGTCAGACCGGAATCAAGCAGGCTTTTCGTAGTGGCCTTAAGGAAGTCAACTGCAAAGTATATGCCCTCAGCATCACGGCCATCAGCTTTTATATCACGGGGATTTGATGAGCCGCAGGCAAGAACTACTGCATCGAAACTGCTCATTATCTCATCCGCAGAGATGTTATCGCCAACATTTGCGCTTGTCACGAATTCAACGCCCTCTGCACGCATGAGCTCAATACGGCGCTCTATGATATGCTTTTCCAGCTTCATATTAGGGATACCGTACATCATCAGACCGCCAACTCTGTCGGAGCGCTCGAAGACGGTAACACTGTGACCTCTCCTGTTTAGCGTATCTGCAGCTGCAAGTCCGGAGGGACCGGAACCTATCACTGCAACCTTTTTTCCGCTTCTTACTACAGGCGGCTGAGGCTTTATTATACCGGTCTCAAAGCCGTACTCGATAATTGAATTCTCATTCTCCCTGACAGTTACAGGACTGTCATATACTCCGCAGATACAAGCCTTCTCGCAGAGTGCCGGGCATACCCTTGATGTGAACTCAGGGAAGTTGTTTGTCATCAGGAGCCTGCTCAGTGCTTGTTCCTTCTGACCGTGATATATGAGATCATTCCACTCGGGAATGAGATTGTTCAGTGGACAGCCCGACACCATTCCACAGAGCATTTTTCCGTTCTGACGGAACGGCACTCCGCAATCCATACAGCGTGAAGCCTGTTCCTTGCGCTGCTCTTCACTGAGCGGCACATGGAACTCATTATAGTTCTTTATACGCTCCAGCGGCTCCTTAGCAGCTGTTTCTGTTCTTGCAAATTCAAGGAATCCTGTTGCTTTACCCATGGCTCACGCCTCCTTTCTGATAAGCTCAAAGGCTTCTATCTCAGCCTGTTCATGTGATACGCCGTTCTTTTCCAGCGTTTTAACCGTGCTCTGTATTTTTGCATAGTCATGCGGGATGACCTTCTTGAAGCTGGGCAGCCAGCGTTCAAAATCTGTAAGGATCATCTTTGCCTTTTCAGAACCTGTAGCCTCAGCGTGTTCAGTTATGATAGTCTTCAGTTCGGCAATGTCTTCTTCATTTTCCAGAGCCTCAAGCGATACCAACGCCTTGTTCAGTCTTGTATAAAGGTCATGCTTTTCATCAAGAACATAGGCGATACCGCCTGACATTCCGGCTGCAAAGTTCTTGCCTGTAACGCCAAGAATAACTGCACGTCCGCCTGTCATGTATTCGCAGCCGGGATCGCCTACGCCCTCACAGACAGCAATTGCACCTGAATTTCTTACACAGAAACGCTCGCCTGCGATACCGCTGATAAATGCTTTTCCTGATGTCGCACCGTAAAGTGCTACGTTGCCGGCAATGATATTCTCGTCAGCCTTGAAGCCTGCATTTTCAGGCGGGCAGAGTATCAGCTTGCCGCCGGAAAGTCCCTTGCCGAAGTAATCGTTGCTGTCGCCACAGAGCTCCAGCGTCAGACCCTTTGGTATAAATGCTCCAAAGGACTGTCCTCCGCTGCCTTTGCATTTCACTGTGAAGGTGTCATCAGCAAGAACATTCTCTCCGTGTATACGTGTTATCTCAGCACCTGTAAGTGCTCCTACAGAACGATCTGTGTTCACTACATCTATAGAGATGCTCTTAGGGTTACCGCTCTTCAGCGCACTTCCCAGCTTCTTTATTATAACACGTCTATCTATAGTGTTGTCAAGCTCAAAATCAAAAATATCATCAGGATCAAAGTGCTGCTTTTCACTTGTCTCGCTGTGAGAAAGGATATCTGTGAAGTCGATAGCTGAATCTCTCTTTGTTTTAAGAAGATCACTGCGTCCTACCAGCTCATCTACTGTGCGGATGCCCAGCTTTGCCATATACTCACGAAGCTCCTGTGCAATGAAATGCATGAAATTCACAATATATTCAGGCTTACCACGGAAGCGCTTCCTGAGTTCTGGATTCTGCGTAGCTATACCCATCGGGCAGGTATCAAGATTGCAGACTCTCATCATAACACAACCCATAGTTACCAGCGGAGCTGTTGCAAAGCCGAATTCCTCAGCGCCTAAAAGCGCAGCTACAAGAACGTCACGGCCTGTCATAAGCTTTCCGTCAGTCTCTATGCGTACTCTTGAACGAAGACCATTGAGCATCAGGGTCTGATGTGCCTCAGCAAGTCCGAGTTCCCAGGGAAGTCCGGCATTGTAAATGGAACTC
>JAAYBK010000137.1 GCA_012718885.1 Ruminococcus sp.
GGTCCCCTCTGTCACTGCGTGACATCTCCCCGCACTGCGGGGAGTCACCCTCAAACTCCCTTCCTAAAACTTTCAGTTTTAAATTTTCCCCAGATAGGGCGCAACCCATGTATTACTACATGGGCTTTTTAATTATCATGCGTCCTATCTGGGGAAAATTAAGATTAAAAGTCTTTGGAAAGGGAGTCGGGGAAGAACCTTTCCTCAGAAAGGTTTTCCCCGAGTATCTGACGTATATTGTTATGTAAGCATCACGCTTGAGTGTGTTTTCATTAATAGAAGGTTGCGACTTCTTTTTCCGGCGGAGCGGCTTTTGTTATCTCCACCGGCAGGAGCACAGGGCCTTTTCCCTTATAGAACTTATGCTTCTGAACTCTTATCTTAGCCTTGATGATATACCAGCCGTTTTCCTTTGCGTCGGCTTCGTTCTCTGTTTCTGTCACGAACCAGCAGTATTGTATATCCTCAACACAGCAGGTCATGACCTTTCTGCCCATTGCAAAGGTATTCTTTGGGAATTTCGGATTTCTTGCGGCCATTCCCTTGAAGGTTATGGTCTTGCCGTCATATTTTTTCGGTTCTTCCATTATGTCACGGTAAAACAGTGCATAATCGCCGTCCTCGATAACGATATTGTCTGCCTCAACGTCGAAAGGCAGAGGGTCTTCGATATCATCATATGCCACTGCGCCATCGGTATATTCGTATGCGATATCTGCACGGCGGCTTACACCACGGACGATCTTGTGAAATTCCTGTGGATCATAGGTGCGCTCCATACGGTTGAATACCACCAGCTCGCACATATTCAGCTTGTCTACCACAAGGCTTCGCATATTGTTATTGTAGTTGATGAAGGTCGAAGCGTCAGCAAAGAACATGACCTGAGCGATGACCCACCCCTCAGGCATAGCCTCAAAGAGGTCGTTGAGGAGCCACATACCGTTGTATTCAAGAACTACTCTGTCAGCCTTTGTTTCACTGACGAGCCTTGCAAGGTTAGCTTCGTTGAGATCCTCCTTGGATTCGATATTGCGTATCTCAACAGCCTTGCAGGGGTATTTGGATATATCAAATTCCTCGATACCCTCTTCACAGGTGAGGAGGAGGGTGCGTTCGCCGTTGTTAAATCGCTTATCCTCCATAGTTTCCTGGATGAATTTTGTTTTTCCGGCCTCTAAGAAGCCGAGGAACAGGTATATCGGAACTTCATTCTGCATATCGGGCATTCAGGACACTCCCTTCATTACTTTGAGGCATGGAAAAGCTCAGAGATAGCTGCTTCGTTGATCTTTGAGCCGATCACACAGAGCCTTCCGATAGTGCTTGCACTGCCGGTGCGGACATCCGGTACGCCGGGAACGTAGTCGAAGTGTATCCACTGGCCGTCCTTGCCTGCAACAATACCCTTTGCACGGAGTATCAAGCCGAATTTCTCCTCGTTTCCGAGAGCTTCGAGAGCGGAGTTGATCTCTTCAGCGGTATATGCTTCCGGAGTTTCAACGCCCCAGCTTGTGAATACTTCATCGGCATGGTGGTGGTGATGATCGTGGTCGTGACAGCCGCAGGTGCAGTCCGGACCGTGATCGTGGTGATGATGCTCATGTTCGTCATGGTCGTGATCGTGGTGGCAGTGCTCATGCTCATCATGGTCATGATCGTGGTGGCAGTGCTCATGCTCATCATGGTCATGATCGTGGTGGCAGTGCTCATGCTCGTCATGGTCATGATCGTGGTGGCAGTGCTCATGCTCGTCATGATCGTGGTGGTGATGCTCGTGCTCATCGTGGTCATGGTCATGATGATGGTGCTCGTGCTCAGCCTCCTCAAG
Source organism: Ruminococcus sp. (assembly GCA_012718885.1). Classification (GTDB taxonomy): domain Bacteria; phylum Bacillota; class Clostridia; order Oscillospirales; family Ruminococcaceae; genus Ruminococcus. Next base: position 1,832 of record JAAYBK010000137.1, read on the forward strand.
AAGGGACTTGAGCTCGTCGTCAAGAGTGTTTTTCTGTGTCATTGCGTCAACAAGCTGTTTGCCTGTAAGCTGATCCCACTCGGTTGTAACGATAGGAGCGACCGGATTCAGTTCCTTGAGACGGCTGATGACCTCGTCTATCTTATCTGTTGAAAGTCCGGCAGTGTGGCTGAGGATTATGCAGCTTGCATATGTTATCTGATTGTTGAAGAATTCGCCGAAGTTCTTCTGGTACATCTTGCACTTCTTTGCGTCAACGACAGTTGTAAAGCCGTCAAGCTGTACGTCGTGAGCGTCTATATTCTGTACTGCACGAATAACGTCACTGAGCTTTCCAACGCCGGAGGGTTCGATGAGGATACGATCCGGAGCATAGTCTGCCAGCACTTTTTCAAGAGCTTTTCCGAAGTCGCCCACCAGTGAGCAGCAAATACAGCCGGAGTTCATTTCTGTTATTTCAATACCGGCTTCCTGAAGGAAACCGCCGTCGATACCGATATCGCCGAACTCGTTCTCGATAAGCACAAGCTTCTCGCCGTTATAGCCCTCTTTTATTAGCTTCTTTATGAGGGTAGTCTTTCCGGCTCCGAGAAATCCGGAGAAAATGGTTATCTTTGTCATATAAAACACTTCTTTCTTAATGATGTGGTTTTTACACAAATTATATTATACCACAATAGTCTTACAATTGTAAAGCCCCTGACAGGGGAGCGTGATAAAGTTTTACCAAACTATCACATTTGTCAGGTTTTTTGCATATATAGGGAATGCCCTGTCAGTTAAAGCTGACAGGGCATTGGTAAATTATATATTTACAGATCTGATGCCGGTTATTTTCCAGAGGTCATCTTCAAGAGCTATATCGAATTCCATTGCTTTGACTTTTCCGCAGTCTGTGGTGTATTTTCTCTCGGCAGTGAACTCTGTATCAGAGACCTTTTCGATATTGATATCGTCTATCCAGGTATAGAAATCAGTAACTGCCAGGTTGTTCTTGTTTACGTAAAGCTGTCCGTCGTACATCATGTATCTCAGCATTGAGAGTTCAAACGGTAAGACACAGCCTTCCGGATAGGTCTCTTTGTCAAAATTGCCGCCGAAGAGGTATTCCTCGTTGCTGGGCTGCATAATTGTGTAATAAAAATCTCTGAGTGCGTCTGTATTGATGAAACGCTCATCGCAGACTTTTGTGAGGGTGATATCGCCGTTATCGGGAGCTGGTGCCTTGAATTCGAGCACGCTTTTATCGTCAGTCTGAAGTTCTCCTCCCATTATGTCTTTCTTGATGATTCCATATGCGTCTGTGAGCTCGATCGCAACGTTTTTCAGTTCATCATTTTCAGAAGATGATCCATTGCCGGCCTCATCTTCAGCGTTCATTGCAACAGGTGAAGCAACTGAAGCAGTGGCGTTATTTTTTTCTGATGAATCGCTGCTCTTGCCGCAGCTTGCTGCCATAAGCGTAAGACCAGCAAGCATTGAGATGATAATAGCCTTTTTCATATCTCTGACTCCTTTACAACATTCTATTGACGGTACGGTGTGAAGAGTACCATCTACTATATACTCTCGGATAAATGGGCGGAAGTCGGACATAATTTATTCAAAAATAAAAAAAATTTCTCCGCAGATGAAAAAAACTGCGGAGAATCATTTCGATTTATATTGTAGATATAATAATAACGCTGAAGGCGGCAAGAAATGGGAGTCCGGACAGCGCTTCGCTGTCCGGACGACTGTTCTTCATTTCTTTCACCGGCTTGACCGGATCTTATCAGAATACCATCTTTGATTCAAGATAAGCTTCGAGCTCGTCTATAGCAACACGCTCCTGCTGCATTGTGTCACGGTCACGTACTGTTACACAGTTATCCTTCTCAAGAGTATCAAAGTCGTATGTGATGCAGAAAGGTGTTCCGATCTCGTCCTGACGGCGGTATCTCTTACCGATAGTGCCTGCCTCGTCAAAGTCTACCATGAACTTCTTGGAAAGCATATCGTATACCTCTTCTGCCTTTGGTGTCAGCTTCTTTACAAGAGGAAGAACTGCACACTTGAAAGGTGCAAGAGCAGGATGGAAACGCATAACTGTACGAACTTCCTTCTTCTCGTTTCCGTTCTTGTCAGTGGATACGAGCTCCTCTTCGTCGTAAGCCTCTGTAACAACAGAGAGGAAAAGTCTCTCAACACCGAGGGAAGGCTCGATAACGTATGGGATGTA
>JAAYBK010000138.1 GCA_012718885.1 Ruminococcus sp.
AAAAAGCCGGAAAGGCCAACAACGGCTGGCTGAATGAGACTGCAAACGAGTTCAATGATATGAACGTAAAGCTGTCAAATGGACAGACAGCTTCAATAAGCGTAAGAAGCATCGCTTCAGGCGCCGCTTCGGATTATATCTGCAATAACGTGTATGTTCCGCAGGCCTATACCCCGTCAAATGAGCTTTTCGGCGAGCTTGCAAAGCAGAACGGCGCAAAGCTCAAGATGGTTCAGTCTGAGCTGGTGTCCAATACCGCAGGTATTGCTATCTCCAAAACTGCCGCATCGTCAGTCAAGAGCGAATACGGTGATGTGAATTTTGAGAATATCGTTTCCGCTGTTGTTGACGGAAAGCTCCAGATGGGCTATACATATCCCTATACTTCCGCTACAGGCCTGAATTTCCTTGTCAATGCCCTTCAATACTTCGACGGCAGCGATATGCTCAGTGCAGGCGCTATCGAAAAGTTCCAGCAGCTCCAGAAAAGTATCCCCTTCGTATGCTACACCACAGACCAGATGGTAAACGCTATGCAGAGCGGCACTCTTCAGGCTGGCGTTACAGAATATCAGGCTTATGTGAACAGCTCTGTGCTCAAGTCCTCCTATGATTTCGTTCCCTTCGGCTATAAGCACAGCAATCCGCTCTACAGCGTGGGCAGCCTCAGCTCATCAGAGCAGGAGGCACTTGACCTCTTCCTTGAATATGCAATGAGCGATGCCTGCCAGAGCAAGGCGAGATCATATGGCTTCGATCCCGATAAGAACTTCAAGTACAATACCAAGAGCGTAAACGGTGCAGAGATCATAAACGCCCAGCAGCTCTGGAAGAAGGAAAAGGATTCCGGTACGCCTACTATCGCACTCTTTATCGCAGATGTTTCCGGAAGCATGAGCGGGGATCCTCTCAACCGCCTTAAGCAGTCCCTTGTTGAGGCTTCAAAGAATATCAAGAGCGATAACTATGTGGGACTCATTTCGTATAGCGATGATGTTACTGTAAATCTTCCTATTGCCCAGTTCGACCTCGAACAGCATTCGTATTTTGCCGGTGCGGTCGACGACCTTATGGCAAACGGAAGTACAGCTACCTATGACGCACTGCTTGTGGGCATGGATATGCTGAATAAGAAGAAGGCAGAGGTGCCTGACGCAAAGACTATGATATTCGTTCTCAGTGACGGTATGTGTAATATGGGAGCCGAATATGAGGATGCAGCTGCACTTGTTGAACACTACGGCATTCCGGTCTATACTATCGGATATAACGAGCAGATCGATTCACTGAAAGCACTCTCGTCTATCAATGAGGCAGTCTATATCGACGCCGATAACGACGACGTTGTCTACGAGCTCTCCGCTCTCTTCAACGCACAAATGTAAAACAGATATACCAGGCGTGCTGCCTGTATAATTGCATACGTTAGTTACTCGGGGAAAACCTTTCTGAGGAAAGGTTCTTCCCCGAACCCTAAGCATATTCTTAGGGAAGTATATTATTTATTATGTCTCCGAGGGATTTTCTCCCTCGGAGATTTGTTTTATCCTGCTT
>JAAYBK010000139.1 GCA_012718885.1 Ruminococcus sp.
CTGGGCATCGATGCCGGCTCCACCACCACAAAACTGGTGCTCATCACCGATGACGGCCGCATCCTCTATCATCACTATTCATCCAACCAGGGACAGCCTCTTGACAAGATCGCTGAGCAGGTAAGACGTATCTATGAGACTATGAACCCGGCGATCACCATAAAGGGCTCAGCAGTTACAGGCTATGGTGAAGACCTCATAAAGGCCGGTCTCTCCATAGATCACGGCATAGTCGAGACAGTTGCCCACTTCAAGGCTGCTTCCTACTTCTGTCCGGACGTTGACTTCATCATCGATATCGGCGGCCAGGATATCAAGTGCTTCCGCATAAAGAACCACAGTATCGACAGTATCATGCTCAACGAAGCCTGTTCCTCCGGCTGCGGTTCGTTCATACAGACCTTCGCAATGGCTCTGGGCTACGATATAGCTGAATTCTCGCAGCTTGGCCTCTTCGCTCAGCACCCTGTTGACCTTGGCTCACGCTGTACCGTATTTATGAACAGCTCCGTAAAGCAGGCTCAGAAGGACGGCGCAACTGTAGAGGATATCTCTGCCGGACTTTCCTCCTCTATCATAAAGAATGCCATTTATAAGGTAATCCGTGCAAAGTCTCCCGACGAGCTCGGAAAGAATATCGTTGTACAGGGAGGAACCTTCCTCAACGACGCTGTTCTCCGTTCATTTGAGAAGGAACTTGGCAGGAACGTTATCCGCCCGGCCATATCCGGACTTATGGGTGCTTTCGGCTGTGCTCTCTACGCAAAGGAAAGAGCTGACGGCCAGCCCTCAAAGCTCATCCCGTTATCTGAGCTGGAAGGCTTCTCGTACACCTCACGCTCTGCAAACTGCGGAGGATGTACCGCCCACTGCCAGCTTAACATCATCAGCTTCGGCAAGGGCAGACGCTTTATCTCCGGAAACCGCTGTGAAAAGGGCAGCGGCAGCCCCGTGAAGAACAAGATCCCCAACCTCTATGAGTACAAATATGACAGCATCCTCAATACTGTAAAGACTCATCAGCCAAGGAAATACCGTGGAGTTGTAGGACTCCCCCTTGCACTGGGATTCTACGAGCAGCTCCCCTTCTGGCATATGCTCTTCACCAGTCTCGGCTTCCGTGTTATCACTTCCGGAGAGAGTTCAAGAGCGATGTACTACCTCGGACAGCACACTATCCCATCGGATACGGTCTGCTATCCGGCAAAGCTTGCTCACGGACATATCGAGGATCTTCTGGACAAGGGCGCAGATTTCATATTCTACCCCTGCATGAGCTATAACCTTGACGAGGGCGGAAGCGACAACCACTTCAACTGCCCAGTAGTAGCCTATTATCCGGAGCTTCTCCTGGCAAACAATCCAAGACTGAACAATGACAATTTCATACATCCCTACCTTGACCTCAACATCCGCAAGAACGTTATAAGAGTAATCAGCGAGTCGCTGAAGAAGTACAACCTCAAGGGACGTATCCCCGCAGCAGTCGATGCTGCATATGAGGCTCTTGAACGCTATCATGCAGATATCGCAGGCAAGGCAAAGGAGATAATCGAGCAGGCCCGTGCCGAAAACCGCAAGATAATCGTTCTTGCCGGCCGTCCCTACCATATCGACAAGGAGATAAACCACGGCATCCACAAGCTCATAACAAGCCTTGGAATGGCTGTCATCACCGAGGACAGCGTGGCTCATCTCGCACGCACTCCTCACCTCGGAGTACTCAATCAGTGGACATATCATTCACGCCTTTACCGTGCAGCAGAATATGTTACAACACAGCCTGATATGCAGCTGATACAGCTTGTATCCTTCGGCTGCGGTATCGACGCTGTTACCGGTGATGAGGTAAGAACTATCCTCGAAGCGAAGGGCAAGCTCTACACCCAGCTCAAAATAGACGAAATCAACAATCTCGGCGCCGCAAGGATAAGACTTCGCAGTCTTGTGGCAGCTATAGAGCAGTGACAACTGCAACGGAGGTGCTTAAATGCCTGAATATGCAAAATTTACCAAGGATATGATAAAGACCCACACTATCCTCATCCCCGATATGCTGCCGATACACTTCAGACTTCTGGTGGCAATATTTGAGGCGGAAGGCTACAAAATGGAGCTGCTCCGCAACGACAGCCGTTCAGTTGTTGACGAGGGACTGAAAAACGTCCACAATGACGCCTGCTATCCGGCACTGCTGGTAATAGGCCAGTTCATGGACGCCCTCAACAGCGGCAAATATGATCCCGACAAGACCGCCCTCCTCATCACTCAGACCGGAGGCGGCTGCCGAGCTTCAAACTACATACATCTCCTCAGAAAAGCTGTTGACAAGAACTATCCGCAGGTGCCTGTGGTATCCCTGAATTTCAGCGGACTTGAAAAGGACAGCGCTTTCAGGATATCTCCAAAGAACTTCGTAAAGCTGCTCCATGCAGTCCTCTACGGCGACCTGCTGATGACCTGCTACAACAGATGCCGAGCTTATGAAGTGAACAAGGGCGAATCAAAGAAAATGCTGAAGAAATGGGAGAACCGCATAGGCAATATCTTCCGCAAGGGCAGCAGGATGTACCTCAAGACAAAGAAGATATATCGTGATATCCTCAACGACTTCGGATCTATCGAGCTCAGCGGCGAGAAGAAGATACGTGTAGGCATCGTGGGCGAGATCTATGTAAAATACTCACCACTTGCCAACAATCACCTTGAGGACTTCCTCATCTCAGAAGGATGCGAGCCGGTAGTCCCCTCACTGCTTGAATTCGTTATGTACTGCGCCGCAGGAACCTTCAAC
>JAAYBK010000140.1 GCA_012718885.1 Ruminococcus sp.
ACCGTATATTATAAAGAAGGAACTGCATCCTATAAAAAATCAAAAGCAAAATATGGATTTGCTGATATATATGAAGAGAATACTAAGGATAAAGTATGTTATGTATGGGAAGTAAAGCCAAGCACATATGAAACTAAAAACAAAGAAAAGGGATTAAATCAATTAAAAAAGTATATTGACGATGGTTATGCTACAGATGATGATATAAACTATGATATTCTTCGCGGAGAAACAGGCAAGACACATATCAAGCCTGGTCAATTTAGTTTTTCATTTGATAATATATATAATTACGCAGACTATACAACTATAGAACATGTAAAATATAATGTCGAATACCATCATGTTGAAAAAGGCCTCATCGTATATAATTTTGAACGAAATTCATATAAAACAAATACAGACAACAGTTTTAAACAAGAACAATCGAATTCCGGTTCCAGTTCAAGTTCAAATTCACAGGGAAATGCAGAATCAGCCTCTAATTCAAGTTCCGACAGCAATTCAGACATCGGCAAGGAAAAAAAGCAAATATCTATTAAGAAACCCTTATGGGATTATATCATAGGCAGAAGAATATATCATAAATTGTTTGGTGGCGATAACAATGACGGTGGAAGCGGAAGTGGCAGCGGAAACGATGAATCAGAATGGGAAAGGAATCGTCGTAATATAGAAAAAAACGACAATGAAGAACAACAGGAAACCCCAGCTGCTGCAATTCTTTATCCAATTGCAAAAGAATTCTGTAGATTGAGAGATGGTGCAATAGTTTGGATAGATCGAACTGGAAAAATAATAGATGTAATAGTTACGAAAAAAGATTTAGATTTTGTTCTTAAAGCAGCTGCTGCATTTGCTGCAACAGTTCAATCTAATAAATATACTCAAAAAGAATTTCAAGAAGTTAGATCAGCGGCTATAGCATTTACAGCTGCTAGTTTAATTGGTCCTGATGATGATGCGTCAGATTTGTTAATGTACTATAATACTTATAAAGATGTTTTCATTAATAATCCTGAATACGACGGAAGCAACGAAGAAAATGACGATAATAATTCCGGAAACGAAGATATGAAAGGCCACGAAGACGACTATAAGGCAGCCGAGGAACAGCCTGCAACAAGAGATCCGCTTGCGATACATCTCAACAGCGGCGAGAGAATAGAGATCACCTCCAATGACGACGGAGTATACTTTGACCTTGACACTAACGGATTTGCTGAAAAGGCAGCATGGCTTGGCACAGAGGACGGATTCCTGGCACTTGATGTAAATGAAAATGGTATCATAGACGACGGCAGCGAGCTTTTCGGCGACAGATTTACAATGCCGGACGGAAATATGTCTGCCACAGGATTTGAAGCACTTTTAAGCCTTGACGATAACGGCGACAGTATTATCGATAGCAATGACGCCTGCTTTGGAAGCCTTATGATATGGATAGACGCCGATCACAATGGTATTACAGGCAGCAATGAGCTGAAGACACTTACTGAACTTGGCATAACAGCCTTTGATCTCCGCAATATCGCTCATGAGGAAGTTCACTATGATGGAATGGCAGTAGAGGCTGAATCTGCAAAGGCTGTATTTGCTGACAGCAGCGAAAGAAAGATCAGTGAATTCCTTCTCCCTGTTCATTCGGCAGATACAATGCATAATGGAGCATATACCAACGGAAATGTTCTGAATATAGATCAGGCATTATATGATGATGAAAACGGTGAGCTCGCTGAGCTCTGTTTCAGATTCTGCTTAGCAGATACAGTTGAAGTGAAGAAGTACTATCTCAAGAAGATAATGTACAAAATGACCGGTTCTGAAAATATCGAAAAAGACAGCCGTGGACCGAACATTGACGCAAGAGATCTTCATGTTATCGAGCAGTTTATGGGACACGAATTCAACAGCGTTTCAGGTTCAGTTCCTAACGGACTTGCTGCTGATCTTCTCAAGGCGTTATATAATTCCATTGAAAGCATCTATTATAACTACCTTATCATCCAGTTCAACGGCAGCGATTTAAGGACATATGTAACGGTTCAGCGTGATAATGAAGGCAATGTTACTATCAATACAGCATTACTCGAATTTATTCTGGATATCTGTATAGAAGACGGAAAGAATGTTGATGTATGCCTGTATGACTTCGGCAAGTACCTGAAATACCTTGATAAGAAGCATGGCACAGAGGCTTATACAGCTTTTAAGGACAAGTATTCCGCTGTTTCACAGAAATATGAAAAGCTGTTTAGCGACATGGATACAACTATTACTATTTTTGGTACAGATGCTGATGAAGAAATAAACGGGGCATATTCAAATGAGATAATATACGGCGGAAAAGGTAATGATCTCCTTAACGGCGGATATGGTGATGATACATATATCTTCAACCTTGGTGATGGAAATGATATTATTTCTGAGTACGATACCAAGTCATCCCAAGATAAAATAGTATTCGGAGAAGGAATAAGTGCAGATGATATCAGGATAGACCGTGATAACTATGACATGATACTCAGTGTTGGTGATAACGGCGACAGCATCAGAATCATCGATTTCTTTGACAGGAGATGGGGACATG
>JAAYBK010000011.1 GCA_012718885.1 Ruminococcus sp.
CTCAAAGGAAAGAGTTTTTGCAGCTAAGGAGGCAGAGAATGACTAAAAAGGGAATAGCAAAGCTTGCCTGCGAGGAGCTTGAAAAGCTCTATCCGGATGTGGAGTGCAGTCTGGTCTATGACAAGCCATATGAGCTGCTCATATCTACCCGGCTTGCAGCACAGTGTACAGATGCAAGGGTGAATATAGTAACTGAGACGCTGTACAAGAAATATCCGACTCTTGAAGCCTTTGCGGAGGCAGATATCGCAGAGCTGGAGGAGGATGTGAAGCCCTGCGGATTCTACCGTACCAAGGCAAAGAGCATAAAGGAAATGGCAGGCCAGCTTATCAATGATTTCGGCGGAAGAGTTCCCGATACAATGGAGGAGCTGCTGAGCCTGTCAGGCGTAGGCAGAAAAACTGCCAATCTCATACTGGGAGATGTTTACGGGAAGCCGGCTGTGGTGACGGATACTCATTGTATACGCATAACCGGACGACTGGGACTGACATCGAACAAGGAGCCGGCAAAGGTGGAGAGGGATCTTGTGAAGCTTCTGCCGCCGGAGATATCCAATCATTTCTGCCACCAGACCGTTCAGTTCGGACGGGATATATGCCGGGCGAGAAGTCCGAAATGCGGCGAATGCAGTCTGAATTATTTCTGCCGGTATTATCAGAAGAGCAAATAATGTCTCAGGACATGATATAAAGGAGGAGTTTGAATGTTATTCAATTTTCAGCTCAGCACTCCGGCGCAGGGGCTTGTTGATATAACCAATGAGGTCACGGAGGCTATAACTGAGAGCGGTGTAAATGAGGGAATATGCATAGTGTACTGTCCCCATACCACAGCTGCTATCACGATAAACGAGAATGCAGATCCTGATGTGAAATATGATTTTCTTATGGGCATGGACAAGACCTTTCCGGATCTTGTATCGTTCCGCCATGCAGAGGGGAATTCTGATGCACACCTGAAATCCTCTGTTGTAGGTGCAAGCGAAATGATAATAGTATCTAAGGGCAAGCCGCTGCTCGGCACATGGCAGGGAATATACTTCTGCGAATTTGACGGACCGAGAACAAGGAAATTCTACGTAAAGGTAATGGGTGGCTGATATGGGAGAGATAGAGAAACTGCGTGATATCGTAAGATCATCGGAGCGGATAGCCTTTTTCGGCGGCGCAGGAGTGTCCACTGAGAGCGGCATCCCGGATTTCAGAAGTGTTGACGGGCTCTATCATCAGCAGTGGGACTATCCTCCTGAGACTATACTTAGCCACAGCTTCTTCATGGAGAAGACTGAGGAATTCTATCGCTTTTACCGTGCGAAGATGATATGTACCGACGCTAAACCCAATGCCGCACACCTGAAGCTTGCTCAGCTTGAAGAGCAGGGCAAGCTCACAGGAGTTGTCACACAGAATATCGACGGACTTCATCAGGCTGCCGGCAGCAAAAAGGTGTTTGAGCTTCACGGCAGCGTCCTCAGGAATTACTGCATGAAGTGCGGAAAGTTCCATGGCATAGAGTCTATAACTGATTCTGAGGGGATCCCCAGATGCGAGTGCGGCGGTATTATAAAGCCGGATGTTGTGCTCTATGAGGAGGGGCTTGACAATGATGTGGTGGAGGGGGCCGTAAAGGCTATCGCTTCTGCCGATACACTTATTATCGGCGGAACATCGCTGAATGTTTATCCTGCGGCAGGACTGATCCGCTACTTCAGGGGCAATAACCTTGTTATCATCAATATGTCTCCTACACAGATGGACAGCAGTGCTGATCTGCTTGTGTGCGACAAGATAGGCAAGGTCTTTTCTGAGATCTGAACAAATACTGAGCCATGAGGGTGCAGATGTGCCTTCATGGCTTTTTACAATATACACATAATATTTAGTTATTATACACTAACAATATAAAAGTACAACAAATCATATTTTATATTGCAAAAAAGGCTTGACAAATGTCAGTTAAAGTGATAACATATGAATAGACATTCATATGTTATTTGCCAAAAGCATACATGATCATAAGTATGGAGGGATTAAAATGTATTTACAGCTTGATAACATCAGGAAATCATACGGTGAAGGTGAGAACAAGAATGAGGTTCTCAAGGGAATAACCTGCGGTGTAGAGAAGGGGCATATCTGCGTACTGTTAGGGCCTTCCGGTTCGGGAAAATCGACTCTGCTGAATATAATAGGCGGCATAGATTCTGCTGACAGCGGTTCTGTCATAATAGGCGGCGAGAAGATAGAGGCATTCAGCGAAAAGCAGCTTTCGCTCTACCGCAGAAAGCATCTTGGATATGTATTCCAGTCCTACAACCTTATCCCGAATCTGACAGTGAAGGAGAATATTGAGGTCGGGGCATACCTTAGCGACAAGCCCCTTCCGATCGATGATCTTATCGAGACACTTGGCCTGACAAAGCATAAGAATAAGATACCGTCGCAGCTTTCCGGCGGCCAGCAGCAGAGAACTGCGATAGGAAGAGCTATCGTAAAGAATCCGGATATACTCCTCTGTGATGAGCCAACAGGAGCGCTGGATTATAAGACCTCCAAGGAGATACTGAAGCTCATAGAGGAGGTAAATCAGAAATTCGGCAATACAATTATTATAGTGACCCACAATGATGCAATAAAGCTTATGGCCGATCAGGTCATAAAGTTCCGTGACGGAACCATAAGAAAGAACGAGATGAATAAAGTGAAGACTCCTGCCGCAGAGCTTGACTGGTAAGGAGGTGCGCTATGAAAAATCCGCTTCTCAAACGTATCCCAAGGGAGCTGAGAGACGATATCGGAAAATATATCGCACTCTTTCTCTTCCTTACACTGACTATCGGTTTTGTTTCAGGCTTCCTTGTGGCTGACAATTCCATGAAGAAGGCCTATGATGACAGCTTTGAAAAATACTCTATCGAAAACGGACATTTCATCCTTGAGAACGAGGCAGATGACAAGCTGCTGGAGGATATCGAGGATGAGTTTGAGGTGAAGATATATCCTTTGTTACGCAAGAACAAGGAAACTCCGGATGGACATACCGCCCGTTTCTATATGCCGC
>JAAYBK010000012.1 GCA_012718885.1 Ruminococcus sp.
AATACTGATCGTTCTCGTTTGTGTACCCGAATTCAGTATAACACAGTGTTCCCACGTCGTTCTTTTCAGTGATACTTATACTTTTTACCCTGTCAGACTCTACCCACTCAAAAAACGGTGAATCCGGGTTGGGGGCATCTGATGCAAGGTTTTTCTGTTCAGTATCATTATCTTCAGTCAATTCGGTCAATGTTTCTTGCTCTGCATCATATTCCGTGATATCAGGATCCTGATAATTCTGTATATCAACGGTATCTATTTCTTCATAGCCATCAAAATTATTGAAGAAATCCGCAAGTTTCCGACGTTTATTTTCCGTTATCTCAGTACCGTCATAAACGTATATATATGTGTCGTTATAAGAAGTGTTCTCTTCGCCCTCTGGTACAGTATCATATTCCGTAATTGGCTCAGTTTCGGATTCGTCAGAATCCTCTGATACACCATATTCAGCCATGCTGTTATTGCAGATGACGCTGAATAAAGGCTCCTTTGAGTAATCGCAGACTTTATATCCGGATTCTGCAAAATCTCCGAATGGAGCGGTCTTGCTTTCGGTCATATTATCGTTTTTTTCCGAAGCGTCATTGAAATACTTGATAGCTTTTATTCCGCCTGCAGTACCGCTTATCAGTACCGCAGCAGCTGCTGCAACATTAAGTATCCTCTTCCAGACAGGACGGTTGTATATTTCGACACCGCTTACTGACTTATTGCTGTCATCGTCAGCTTCCGGGATCCTATTGTTGAATTTCTTTTCGCTCATCTTAAACACCATTTCCTTCTCGTTTTCATCCTGAGGAGGAAACTCTTCAGCAATTCTGTCGATAACATCCTGACTGTTGTTTTCAAGAATATCAAACTCATTTTTCTTATTCATGATATCACCTCTCATCGCCCATATCCGTAAGTATCTTTTTAAGTTTTTCCATAGCCCTGCTCATCCTTTTCCTTATTGCAGCAGGTTTAAGATTTACAAAATCAGCGATTTCTGACGAGCTCCTTCCATAGTAGTATTTCTGCATTATGATCGTTGAATCAGGTTCTCCGAGCGACTTTACAGCATCCAGCAGAGCATGACTGGCTTCGTTCTTTTCAGCAAGTTCATCAACTCTTTCCGGTGATGGTACCGATACGGCCTCTTCTCCGTCAATAGGCACTGATACAACATTCCTGGAATTAAGCCTGCGGAACATATCGATAGCACGGTTTCTTGATATTGATGCTACGAAACCCTTTATGTCGCCTTCATGCCCACTATCTGTTTTATATTTCATGAATATTTCTGCGAAAACGTCGCTGATACATTCGTCTATATCCTCCCGGGAGGTGATACTTTTAAGGCTATTGAAAACAATGGTGTAGACATAGTTATAGTATTCATCAAAAATCAGCCTGTGAGCCTTTCCGGGCGAGCTGTTTATCAGCTCTCTAATCTGTTCATCTGTCATTGCAGATCTCCTTTTGGGCAAATATACTGCCGAAGCGTTCAAATGCGCATTTGTAATGCTCTGTAAACTATACTCGTAAAACAGAAAGAAACTGTGACTATATTATCATATTTTTTGAAAAAAAGCAAGTTAAAAGCCTGTTTTCGTGTATTTCACCTCATTCAGGAAAGGTTATAAAGTCTATTGACTAATCAGTTGAAAGAAAGTATAATAAACGTAAAAAGGGGGAATACAATGAAGCGCATAAAAACAGTTTTAATAGCGTGTGGATTGGCTATTTCAGCTTTAGGTCAACTTTCAAACAGCCGTCTGATCGCTTATGCCGATGATTATAAGCCGGATTACAGATCTCGGGAACTGGTTAAGTTTGATGATGGAATATCGAAGAGCTACAGGTTCACTGCTGCCAAAGCAGAACCAGAGCTTCAATACAACAAAATTCCTGTATCCGATTTTGAAGTATCCAATCTTTCACCTGATATTGTTACCGATCTTGATTATACTGACTGGTGGTACAGCGAATGGGACGATTGCCGTTATTTATTTCTCCCCGTAACCGCCGATCGAGACAGTCTTATTATCACATATTCTTCCGATGATACGATCTGTCTCAATGGTCAGCCTGTTAAATCGGGAGAAATGACTTCTTTGCTCGGTGATGCTGATACCTTTCAAATAACTGTCGGAGATAAAGATTGCGGTAAATTAAAAGTAATGCAGTCCAATATCGGCTGTATTTATCTCTCAACTTCACACGGCGGAACAGATGCACTTGATAAAAACCGCTATATTACCGAAACAGGAACAACCGTCATGCTGAACGCTGACGGCAGCATAGAGTACAGCGGAGCTTTTGAAAAGCTCACTTCTCACGGAAATTCATCATGGGATTACAGTAAAAAGAAGCCCTATAACCTTAAACTTCCAAAAAAAGAAAACCTCTATGGCATGGGGAAGGCAAAGAAATGGACTTTATTGGCGAATTATCTTGATCACTCCATGCTAAGGAACAAGCTGACAGAAGAAATGTGCAAGGCGGCTGGAATGGATTGTGTTTTGGATTCCGTTTTTGTTGATCTCTATGCTGACGGTTCTTATCGCGGCACTTACCAGCTCTATGAACGGGTACAGATCCAAAATAACCGTATCAATATCCGAGACCTTGAAGAAGCGACCGAGAAGCTGAACAGCCGTGATCCCGATGAATATGCACAAAAAGCCGTTGGTGCTGACAGTCCGGACGAATATATGGAAAACAGCTATAAATACTATGATATCCCTAATAATCCCGATGATATAACCGGCGGCTATCTGTTACAGTTTCAGCAATGGAACAGATACGGCTACAAGTGCCAGAGCGGATTTGTAACCTCAAGAGGACAGGCAATCGGCATAGACGGACCGGAATATGCTTCAAAGGAACAGGTCGAGTATATCCGTTCCTTCGTTCAGGATATGGAAGATGCGATATACTCTGATACGGGATATAACGCCAAAGGAAGGCATTATACCGAGTATCTTGATGAGGATTCGCTTATCATAGCCTATCTCGTGCAGGAGATCAGTGAAAATATCGATGCAACATATTCCAGCTTCTATCTGTGGAAGGATTCTGACCTCACCGGTGACGGCAAGCTGCATTTCAGTCCTGCCTGGGACTTTGATCTGGCATATAATAACTTTCCTGCCCGACGTGTCAATTCAGACGGTAAAAGCGTTTATTCATATAAGCCCGATAATTTGTTTGCCGCCTATTTTCCCATACATGGATATGAGGACGGCGGTGTGACTTCCTCATCCGGCAGCGGCCGCCCGACTGTCGGTATCAGTTGGATCGGACAGCTTTACAAGAACGAGGATTTTGTAAAGCGTGTTGCAGAGCTTTACTATGACCGGTTCGAGCCTTTCCTGCAATCGCTGACCGAAGGAGATAATCCGTATATCACGCAGATGGCTGAGGATATCCGTCCTTCAGCAGAGATGAGCAATGCCCGCTGGCATACCTACGGAGGTGCTTCCTACTGCGTATTCGGTTCATCAAGCGGTGCAACATTTATGGATTCAGTTGATATAGTACGAAAATATATCAATAAGCGTGAAAACTGGCTCAGTGATCTATGGAAACCATATAAATATGTAAAAGGTGATGTTAATGATGACGGAGCGCTGGATATAGCCGATGTTGTATTATTACAAAGGTGGCTTCTTGCTGTACCTGATACAAACCTGAAAAACTGGAAGGCTGCTGATTTATGCAAAGACGAGCGATTAGACGCATTTGATCTCTGTCTGATGAAACAAGAACTGCTTTATCGATAAAGTTTATTTTATTGAAGCTGACACCCTGAGATATACATACCTGCATTTCTCAGGGCTGTTCTTTTCAGACCTCTCTTTTCCGCTCCGCCCTGTCCGGCATTATTATCATATCTTAGATCTCAATAGTATTATCAGTCTGCTGTGATTTTCTCATTCACGGAAGGCTTTTTTGTATTTAACTTGCCGGTATTGCAATATTAACAAAATAGTGATATAATAAATATGTTTATTTGATTCTTAACAATTGGAGATTCGTATGAAAAAGGGTAAAACACAGAATGGCATACATAACAGAAACTCATTTCGCATGATAAGCCTTGGCTTTTTGATACTGGTACTGAGCGGAGCTCTTCTGCTCATGCTTCCTATATCATCTCGTGAACGAAGCGTTACACCATTTAAGGACACACTTTTCACAGCAATATCTGCTTCCTGTGTAACAGGTCTTGTAGTAAAGGATACGGCTACACACTGGTCGCTTTTCGGCCAGGCTGTTATTCTGGCACTCATTCAGATAGGCGGCATGGGAGTAATTACCATCGGCCTAATAATAACAAAACTGTCCGGCAAAAAGATTGGCCTTTGGTTCCGCGGCACGATGCAGGATTCCATATCTGCTCCAAATGTCGGAGGAATACTTCAGCTAACAAAATTCATTCTGAAAATGACCGCAGCCATTGAACTTACTGGCGCAGCTCTTCTATATCCCGTATTCTGCCGTGAATTCGGTGCTGTAAAAGGCTTATGGTACTCGATCTTCCACTCTGTCTCGGCTTTCTGCAACGCCGGATTTGACCTTATGGGCGTAAGGGAACAGTTTTCATCGCTGACTACTTTAGGAAGCAACGCTTACGCCAACACCGTGATAATGCTGCTTATAATCACTGGTGGTATCGGATTTCTCACATGGGACGATATCATACAATATAAGTTCCACTTCAAAAAATACCGCCTCCAGACTAAAATTGTACTTGTTACATCAGGCCTGCTTATAATCCTGCCTGCTCTGTTCTTCTTTCTTGCAGAATATACTGATGAACCACTGAAGGAACGTATCCTTCACTCCCTGTTCCAGTCTGTAACGGCACGAACTGCCGGCTTCAATACATCTGACTTCTCAAAAATGAGCGAATCTTCTGCACTCATAATGACTGTATTGATGCTCATAGGCGGCTGTTCCGGTTCTACTGCAGGAGGTATGAAAACATCCACCATTGCAGTGCTTTTCCTTGCTGCAATGAGTGTTATCCGCCGCAAAAATGATGTTGAGTGCTTTAAGAGACGCATTTCCGAAGATACCATCCGAACAGCAGGTGCGATACTCTTTATGTACCTTACACTTTTCCTGTCAACCGGAATCGCTATTTCTATGATAGAGTCACTGCCTATGATAAGCTGCCTGTTTGAAACAGGTTCCGCTCTTGGAACAGCAGGATTGACGCTTGGTATAACCACTTCGCTTTCACTTCCCTCTAAAATAATACTTATGCTTCTGATGTTCGCAGGAAGAGTCGGGGCACTTACGCTGATATATGCTGCATTTTCATCACACAACGGTATTGCAAGATTTCCGCAGGAAAAGGTAACAGTCGGATAATAAACATAAAAAGGAGAAATAATTATGAAATCAGTTTTAATTGTTGGCGCAGGTCAGTTTGGTATTCATATAGCAAGACGCATGGCACAGCTTCATTGTGAGATAATGGCTGTCGACAGCGAAGAGGAACGAATCAATTCCATTCTTCCGCTTGTTACCAACGCCCAGATAGGTGACAGTACAAATGCGGATTTTATGCGTTCGCTTGGTATACCTGACTATGACGTATGCATCGTTACTATAAGCGACAGCTTCCAGGATTCTCTGGAAACCACAGCTCTGCTCAAAGAACTTGGAGCACGCAAGGTAATAGCCCGTGCTCAGAATGACGTTCAGGAGAAATTCCTTCTGCGCAACGGTGCAGATGAAACTGTATATCCCGAAAAACAGACTGCTATCCGCCTTGCTATAAAGGAAGCGTCAGATGACATACTTGACGTTTTCCAGCTTGATCGGAACATCAATATCTATGAAGTCCGGGTGCCCAGAACATGGAATGGAAGAACTATCGCTGAGCTTGATATACGTAAGAAACACAACTTGAATATCATTGCTGTCCGTAAATCCGATCAGCTCGTTGTTCCAATGCCTGATATGGCCCTTTCAGTTGATGACGCAATTCTTCTCCTCGGCAATATGAAAGATATCCAGAAAGCATTCTGACAGCATTTGTATCAGATACGGCTAAAATTCACTTGAAACCGCTCATTCCCAGATGATTCATCAATAGCGGTGATTTATACAGAATTATCTTCTGTTAAAATTGTCCGCCATTAATATACGAAAGGATATTGCCCATGATACAGGATATCGCTCCAAGCATACTCAACAACAGCTACAAAATATGCAAGCCGGATGGCAAAAGCCGGTATTTCGTCTTTGACGGAGATATGCTGCTGGCTGATACCTCCCTTGTTTCCGGAGATATATCATTTCCGGGAAATGCGGATATCAGCATCAGCGGAAATGCAGTGTACCTCTTCTCAGTGGACGATATATCTTACTTTCTGCTCATGGATCAGAAATGCAGTGAGACAGAACAGTTCAGATATATCCCATTCAAGGAGCTCCGCAGTCTCGAACTGAGCAGGAATAACGGCTTGTTTACGGCATTTACCGCATATCATCTTTGGTGCTGGTACCGCTCCAGCAGATTCTGTGGAAAATGCGGCCACAGTACGATCCACAGCAACCGAGAGAGAGCAATGGTATGTCCGGAGTGCGGCAACATCATCTACCCGAGGATCAATCCTGCCGTCATTATCGGCGTACTGAACGGAGATAAGATACTGATAACAAGATACCGCACCGGCTTCGCACATAATGCCCTTGTCGCAGGCTTCACTGAGATCGGCGAAACACTTGAAGAAACTGTTGCCCGTGAGGTAATGGAAGAGGCCGGCCTTAAGGTGAAGAATATCCGCTATTACAGATCTCAGCCCTGGGGCTCTGTCAGTGACCTGCTTATCGGATTTTTCTGTGAGGTGGACGGCCCCTGCGAGATACATATGGACAAGTCAGAGCTGAAATATGCGGAATGGCTGGGGCGTGATGAGATAGTTCTGCAGCCACAGGATATAAGTCTCACAAATGAGATGATGAAGGTCTTTCAGGCCGGAAAGGAATAATATTCAAATAACAGGAGGTCTAACTATGTCAGAAAACATCGAAAAAGCTATCAAAAACCACAAACATTTCTATTCATGTTCAGCGGCTATACTCTGTGCCTTTGCCCATGAGATAGGCATTTCCGAGCAGGAAGCCCGCACCGTTGCAGCTCCTTTTGCAGGAGGAAAAATGGGAAAATGCGGAGCAGTTCTCGCCGCAGAATACATCCTGTCAAAGAAATATCCCGAACAGGCAGAGGAGAAATGCTCTGAGCTGGAAAAGGCATTCGTTGATATGAACCGCTCGGCAATGTGCCGTGAGCTGAAAGGTGCTCTCACCGGCACTCCTCTCAGGTCATGCCGTGGCTGCGTCACGGATGCAGCCGAGCTGCTTGACAAAATGCTGTAATATCAACTGTCACCGGAGCATTCGCCATGCTCCGGTAATTGTTTACTTGGCAAAAATTAACAATTTGTCTATTGAATTGTTTGTGGATATACTGTACAATAAAATGTGATATAATCGATGAAGTATTGGTATTTACGTCAGAATCATATTGCAAGGGAGGGATCTGCTATGACTGCCGAAAAAAAGCAACACCTCGACAGCTTATTCGATGCGTTTTCCATAATCGCTGAAGGAAAATATGTATTCCTCTGCGATATGAGCGAGGATATCTCACGCTGGTCACAGTCAGCCGTGGATTTCTTCGATCTTACGTCTGAGTATATGAAAAATGCCGGTGCGATCTGGTCTGAACATATTCATCCCGATGACAGAAGCTCCTACGACAAAAGTATCTCCGAAATTTTTGCAGGCACCAACGCCTCGCACGATATCCAGTACCGTGCTCTCGCTAAGGACGGCACATATGTCTCCTGCACCTGCCGTGGTGTTGTCATCAAGGACACTAACAATAATAACGTTTACTTCGGCGGCGTTATTCAGAACCACGGTCTGCTCAGCTATAACGATACTATCACAGGCCTGAGAAGCCTGTACGGCTTTATTGACGATCTACAGTCAATATTCTGGAACAAAGTCCCCTGCTCAATACTTCTTGTCGGACTTTCACGCTTCTCTCATGTGAACGATGTTTACGGCTATACCTTCGGCAACAGCGTTCTCCGTCAGATAGGCAATACTCTCCGGGAACAGTTTGCAGGCAAGGGCTCGGTATACAGAATGGACGGCACGAAATTCGCTGTTATCTCAAAAGTTCTGAGTGAGGAGCAGATGTCTGCAATATGCAAAGAGATACAGAAAAAGTTCTCCCATCAGTTTGAAGTTGAAAACGAAACCCTCAGTCTCTCGCTGAATGCCGGTATCGTCAGAGTCGACAACTTCGACATTAGCACTGAAACTGTATACTGCTGCCTGAAATATGCATACTACCAGTCCAAGGATCGCAAGCTTGGCCATGCTGTTATCTTTGAGGACGCTCTGACCGATGATAACCGCCAGCTCATAGGCAAGCTCAATACTATCCGCAACAGCGTTGCTGAGAACTGCAAGGGCTTTTTCCTTTGCTATCAGCCTATCATGGATGCAAAGACTGAAAAAATAAAGGGACTGGAAGCGCTGATACGCTGGAAAAACAACAGCTACGGTACTGTTCCTCCTGTACAGTTCATACCCGTGCTTGAACAGGATACCCTCTTCCCGGAGCTGGGACAGTGGATACTCAGGCAGGCTATGAACGACGGCAAGCTGCTCCTGAAAAATCATCCAGAGCTGATACTCAACGTCAACCTTTCTTATACTCAGCTCGAAATGAGCTCTTTCCCGGCTGAGCTGATGAAGCTTCTGGACGAGACAGGCTTCCCGCCGAAGAATCTCTGCCTTGAAATAACTGAGCGCTGCAAGATCCTCGACAAGGGACTGCTCAAGAACGTATTCCGCCTGTTCAGAGAACATGGCATAAAGATCGCCCTGGATGACTTCGGTACAGGCTTCTCTTCAATTGGCCTCCTGAGAGATATCCCTGTGGATATCGTCAAGATAGACCGTGAATACGTCAGCAAGATCAATACAAGCAAGAATGACCAGCAAACCGTAAGGCTTATCTCTGACTTTGCAGAGACCTTCGATGCAGAGGTCTGCGTTGAGGGCGTTGAATCCGAAGATATACGCAATTCACTCATTCAGTGTAACGTAAGCAGCCTTCAGGGCTATTACTACTCAAAGCCAGTGCCCATAGACCAGATACTTGATAAGTATGGCAGCTGATATGTATAATAAGTGCTCTCCTACAGCTATAAGCTGAACGGAGGGCGCTTTCTGTTCTCCATACACTTGCATTTGCCGGAAAAATGGTGTATAATTAGTTGATAACCAATAATGTAGGAGATAATATGACAACTTTAAGAGATATTAAAGTCGGAGGTTCCGCTAAAGTGGTAAATCTCAGCGGAGAGGGTGCGCTCCGGCAGCATTTTCTCGATATGGGAATCATCCCCGATACCGAGATAACAGTGGTCAAATACGCACCTATGGGTGATCCTGTTGAGCTCCGCCTCCATGGCTATGAGCTTACGCTCAGGCTTGCCGATGCAGAAAAGATCGAGGTCGAACCGATCTCACCTTCCGAGCAGACAGTGGAAAAAAAGAAAAAGCATCACTACCCTCATCACCCGGGACTTGGCGAGGGAGGAAAGTTCCACCCCAAGGGGTCAGGCTCCCCTCTCCCGGAAAATACTGTGCTCAGATTCGCTCTGGTCGGCAACCAGAACAGCGGAAAAACTACCCTGTTCAACCGCCTGACAGGCTCAAATCAGCACGTAGGAAATTTCCCCGGTGTTACCGTCGACCGAAAGGACGGCGCTATAAAGGGCTATCCTAATACACTTATCACTGATCTTCCCGGTATTTATTCCATGTCGCCCTATACCTGTGAGGAGATAGTTTCACGAAATTTCGTACTCGATGAAAAGCCCCATGCAATAATAAACATCGTTGACGTAAACAATATCGAGAGGAATCTCTACCTCACCATGCAGCTCCTTGAACTGAATATCCCAGTGGTAGTGGCTCTGAATATGATGGACGAGCTGACTGCCAACGGCGGAAGCATTGACGTAAACTCAATGGAACAGATGCTGGGCGCTCCTGTAGTGCCTATATCCGCAGCTAAAAACGAGGGCATAGAAGAGCTGGTGGAGCACGCCGTACATATTGCCAAATATCAGGAAAAGCCGCTGTTTCAGGACTTCTGTGACAAGTCGGCAAACGGCGGAGCCGTTCACCGATGCCTCCACGGCATAAGCCATCTTATTGAGGATCATGCCGAAAAAGCCGGACTGCCGCTCCAGTTCGCCTCAGCCAAAGCCGTTGAGGGCGATGAGCTGATACTCAAAAAGCTGAAGCTAGACAAGAATGAGGAGGAAATGATAGAGCATATCGTATCCCAGATGGAAAGCGAACGTGCCCTTGACAGAAGCGCAGCTATCGCTGATATGCGATTCAGATACATCCGCAAGCTCTGCGACAATACAGTAATAAGGCCACATGAAAGCCGTGAGCACATCCGCAGCCGGAAGCTGGACAGCATCCTCACCGGAAAGTATACTGCTATACCGGCATTCATCCTAATTATGGGAATGGTGTTCTGGCTCACCTTCAACGTCATTGGAGCCTTCTTTCAGGGACTTATAGAAAAAGGCGTGGATAAACTTACTGAGCAGACTGACCGTGCTCTCAGCAACTCCAACGTAAACGAGGCTATACACAGCCTTATCATAGACGGCATTTTTGCCGGCGTAGGAAGCGTTCTCAGCTTCCTGCCCATTATCATAACCCTGTTCTTCTTCCTGTCCATGCTGGAGGACAGCGGTTATATCGCCCGTGTCGCCTTCTTCATGGACAAGCTCCTGCGTAAGATAGGTCTTTCAGGAAGAAGTATCGTCCCACTGCTCATCGGCTTCGGATGTACTGTTCCTGCTGTTATGGCAACAAGAACGCTCCCCAGCGACCGTGACAGAAAAATGACGATACTCCTCACGCCATTTATGAGCTGTACAGCAAAGCTGCCGATATATGCATTCTTTGTAAGCGCTTTCTTCCCTAAGAACGGCGCGCTGGTAATGATAGCGCTATATCTCTTCGGCATACTGACAGGAATAATCGCTGCCTGCTTCTACAAGGCTTCCATATTCAAGGGAGAGGCTGTGCCATTTGTAATGGAGCTGCCGAATTACCGTATGCCCGGAGCTATCAACGTCGCTCAGCTACTCTGGGAGAAGGCAAAGGACTTCTTGCAGAGAGCCTTCTCTGTGATACTCATAGCAACTATCGCTGTCTGGTTCCTGCAAAGCTTCGACCTGCACATGAACATGACTGATGACGCTGAAGACAGCATACTCGCTTCCATTGCAGGGCTTTTCGCTCCTGTGATGAAGCCCATAGGCCTCGGAAGCTGGCAGATATGTGTTGCCCTGTTCAGCGGTTTTATGGCAAAGGAAAGCGTGGTATCCACTCTTGAGATACTCTATCCGGAAGGTGTTGAAAATGCCCTCTCCACACTTTCAGCCGCAGCAATGCTGATATTCTCACTTATATATACACCTTGCGTTGCCGCAATAGCCTCAATAAAGCGTGAGCTTGGCGGCAAATGGGCAGTGACCGTTGTGGTATGGCAGTGTACAATTGCATGGCTCTGTGCTCTGCTGGTATACGGTGTAGGTCTTTTAATGGGAGCAGGCTGATGAATACGATAGATATCATCCTGCTCATACTGATAGCCGCCGCACTTGTCTGGGCAGTGTCATTCTGTATCAGAAGCAGAAGGAATGGAAAGGGCTGCGGCGGATGCTGCGGGGATTGCAGCGGATGCTCAAAAAAACATATTGATAAGTAACGTATAAGGCGGCAGGGAACGAATCCCCTGCCGCCTTAATTATTTGCATAATAAAAGGGTGTGATAAAGATCTTTATCACACCCTCTTTTCTTGTTTTACATCAATGACATCAGTCAGAATCTGCTGCGTCTACAACTTCGTCAACTATATGATCGATAAGATCATCTCTGTCTTCGTCTTCTTCTGCATAGATTCCGATCGTATCCTTGATAAGCTCCTTAAGACCTTCCTTGATCTGATCTGCTGTGGTCGAATCATCCGGCGAGAGCATTCCAAGCAGGATGTCCTTCATATCCTTCAGCATTTCAACTATCAGGTTCATAGCTGCCACGCAGGCCTTTGCCTGATCCTCCTGAGTCTCTGCCATGCAGTAATCATAGAATGTTTCAAGGAGTGTCACTCTGTATCCGATAATATCTGCAAGGTGCTTAGCAGCTCTGTAGAGCTCCATACCTCCGAGGAATACAGGGATTATACCTCCGCCGCTTGCTGCGGACAGAGTAGCTACAGCCTGGTTGAACTCAACTCCGATGCTGAATTCAAGGAGGATATAGTACATTGACTGAGCGCCGGTGAACAGACCTGTATACAGCCTGTCTGTGTCTACATTAAGATCTACCAGCTTCTGAGCCATATCATCGCCGAACAGATCTGTATCCTCGTCCTCAGAACCGCCGTTTGTACCGCCTGAGAGCTTGAATACGAAATGGTCGTAGCCAACAAAGTCTGCAATGATATATCCTGTACCGCTCCACTTGTTGATCTTAACTCTCTTCTCAGGTACTATTACTGAATAGCCCTTTGCAACACTGCTGCGGATATCACTTATCTCGTCATCCTCAAGCTGTACCTTAGCAAGCTCGGTATCGATGTTATCTGCACTGATATTTATCAGACTGATACCATCTTCAGCCGCCTTGTTGAAAACTTCAACTGTGGATACTCCGTTTGTAAGGAGCAGGTCGTCCCACATTGAACCCTCATAGTAGGATTCCATATATGAAACATTGAACATATAGTCGTTTCTTGCCTCGGTATCACCGCTTCTGCTGAATGTGATACCAGTGTTGTATGAAACGTCGATCATAAATCTGCCGGGGAGCATACCAAGTGTGTAGCCTGTGATCTCATCCTCAAGAGAATTTGTCCTGTATGCTGTCATCAGCATCTTTGTATGTCCGCCAAGCTCGATATTGTTCATGCTTGCAGTAGTGCTTCCGTATGCATCGCAGCTGAGGAAGTAGTAGTTACCTGCAAAGTTAAGGTATGCACCGATCTTGTCTTCATCGTAATAGCTCTTCGGATCAGGTGCTTCTGCGGCAGGCTTAGGTGCAGACATATCGCTTATATCGAGACCGTTATTCTCTGCTGCTGCCTTGAGTGAATCATTGAACTGACTTTCTGTGATTCCTCCGATATCGAATACCATTGCATATGTGCTTCCGATATTCAGATCGTCAGTCCATGTGGTGCTCACGCCGTTTGTGGTTATACGTGTGGTAAGTGTACAGTTCTCACCAAGTCTCCATGAATCGTTATTGAAGAAATAGTACTGGTCTTCAAGCTCAATGAATTCACCGATCTCTGAATTAAGATCCTGGATAGTGTACTGTGAAGCGATCTCTCCATCAACATATATTGCCGGAAGGAATGTATTGTAATAAATGGAATTTCTGCTCATATCGAATATATTCGCACTTCCGCCCATATTTCCTTCAAAGCGAAGAGTCATACGCTTATTGTATACATCGCTTATCTTATATTTGCCCATGTTCTTGCCGGTATAACGATTTGATACTGAAAATTCTACTGTATCGCACTTGTTTATCGGCACTGAATTGAAGCTTGTGATATTTTCGTCTGCAAACTGGTAGTCAAGTGATGAAGGAAGTCTGTTGAACTCCTTCTGATCTGTTGTTCTGCCGTATGCATATGTCGCCTCTGTGCTTACTGTAACAGGACCGCTGAACAGATCGCTGAGTGTGCTGTCGCCTGTCTTTGCTGTCAGTGCAGGAACATATGGCTCAACAGAATCAAGTATATCGCCAAGATCTGTTCCGGCATAGCTTTCTCTGTCAGTTACAACGTCCAGAGTCTCCTCAGAAGCAGGAGTTACCTCCGCGCTGACGAGAGTTGAGCTCTTGATAGAAGGATCAAGCTGAGCCCATACGCCAAGGTCCTTAAGTCCCTCATTGGTCTCGCCCATTTCGCTGGCAGGAACAAATACCTGAACGAATACCTCTTCCATCTTCAGTATCTTTGAACCATCTGTTCTGGTTATGATACCGGCATTTTTTCCGTTGCTTGCGATTATCCTCTGGCCGATATCAAATGTATCAACAGCCATGAGGGATTTGAGCTGATCTGATGTGAGGAGGATCTGTGCGTCTGAATACTTTGCAGGATATCCCATCTCACGGAGAAGACCGATGAGCAGGCTGGCCTGGTCGTAATCGTTGCCTCGCTTGAGCTCGTAAGCTCCTACAGCGCCTCTTCTTGAATTTGAATAAGGCTCAAAGCTGATGTTGTTGTATACATACTCATATGCGTCTGTCGGAGATTCAAAGGTCTTTGCAAGATCCTTGAGCTCAGGGCTGAGCTCTGTCTCAGAGGTCTGCTTGAGCGCCTCCTGCATCTCAGGCTCTGCAAGCTCGGACTCATATGTGCCGGCAACCTGGATATCGAAGATCTTCTCGTCTGAATATCCATCGTTATCCTTACCTACTGCCTTGAAGCTGTAGCTGCCGGTCTTGTCAAGTGTAAATGTTGCAGTTGAGCTTCCATCACTGTTCTGAACGAGAGCAGATGTAAGATCCTGCTGTCCCAGCCACAGCTCTGTTGCGTCAAACGGTATTCCATCCGCAGATGAAAGTGTAACTGTTACAGCTTCTCCCGGCTTTGCTACTGAAGGAGCCTCCACTTTTATCTTGCGGTTCTCAGTATTTCTGTATACTGTAAGGGATACTTCTTTTTCAGTGTAGTTTCCGGAAGGATCCTCTGCTCTTACAAGCAGCTTTATCTCGCCCAGCTCTTCGGCTGTGAAGTTGAATTTGCCGCTCTCGGCGCTCTCTTCAAACTTCTTGCCGTCCTTTGTTACGGTGAGGATAACCTCTCCGCTGTCATCAGTTGCCTTTACTGTCAGAGTTACCTCGTTGCCCTTGCGTATTACCTCAGGCACTACGGATATCTCTTCAATTACAGGACTTTCGATGTCGTCAGAGGATGACATTGTGAAGCTTACCTCTGCAGGCTCTGATGCATTTCCTGCTGCGTCATAAGCCTTGATAGTTACCTTCTTCTCACCCGGAGCTATATCCGCAGGCATTACTACCTGGCCGGACTCCATGTCGAAGTCAAGGTTCTTGCCGTCCATAGCTGCGGTAACTCTTGTTACTGCAACGTTATCGGAATACTCACACTTTACAACGGGAGTTTCGCTCTTCTTATATGTTTCCTTGTCTGCGGAAGCTGTTATAACAGGAGCAACTGTATCCTTTACTGTAACGGTGTATGTGGTGTTCTGAGCGTTTCCGGAGCTGTCTGCTGCGGATATCTTGAGCTCATACTTTCCAGCAGCTGCCTCAGGGATAGTGCAGGTGAAGCTGCCGTTGCCGGTCTCTACAGCCTTTCCGTCAAGCTCAGCTGTAACTGTATCCAGCTTGTAGTTGTCAGTAACATCGATGGTGAGAACAGGGCTGTCGCCTGTGCCGTAGCTGTTCTTGTCAGGAGTTACCTTGATGACAGGCTTTGTTGTATCAACTATGGATACAGTCTTCTCTGCTGTCTTCTGGTTGCCTGATGTATCTGTTGCTGTAGCAATTATGCTGTATTCAGTGAGTTCTGAAGTATCGAAGCGGTACTTGCCGTCTGCATCGAGCTCAACAGGCTGGCCGTTGACTGTTACCTCAAGTGAAGCGACCTTTATGTTATCGCTGGCAGTAACTGTCATATAAGCCTTTTCGTTATTGTACTCAAATCTTGTGTTTGTGCTTATGTTTACAGAAGGAAGTGTCTTGTCCTCTGTCAGCACTCTGAGGCGTGATGTTGCTGTCCTTTCATTTCCGCTGGTATCTGAAGCGACTACCTTGAATATGTCGTTCTTCGTGCCGTTCTTGTCAAGGTTTGTGTCGTCAGTAACGAAATGATAGGTGTTGTCAGCAGAAAGCTGTGTCTCAACATCATTTACATAGAATGTGTAGTGATCTACCGCAACGTCATCTGTAACAGTAATGGTAACATCTGTACTCTCGCCGGCAAGGACTTCGCTCTTACTGAGCTCGATCTTGATAGACGGACCGTTTGTATCGGCAACAACTGTTGTCTTGTATGTTACCTGTTTTACATTGCCTTCTCTGTCGGTAGCAGTCAGAGTGAACACATAGGTTCCGGTGCTTTCAGGAGTAAATGTGTACTTATACTCATTCTCCACAGCTCCGTTCCTGCGTTCAGCCTTCAGGAGCACCTGCTCCTCATTTTCAGGCTCGCCCTCATCATTTGACTTCTTTACGCTGAATACGAGCTCATCGATCTCAGTTTCACTGTCGGAAGCCTTGAGAGTAAAGTCTGCACTGTTGCCGATGATGATCCTTGTGCTGCCGGTTATAACGGCATTCGGCAGTCCTGAATCCGGACGTACAGTAACTGTATACTTGTAAGTTGAACTGTTTCCGGCCTTATCTGCAACAGTTGCCTCGAATACGTACTCGCCGGGCTGCTTGTTGGAGAAAGTATATGTATTATCCTCATTCAGCTCAACTTCCTCGCCGTTGCAGGTAAGGACAAGCTTGGCAACCTCGTCATTATCGTTGGCAGTTACTGTGAGGTGAGCCTCATTCTCAGGGTATACCCAGCTTCTGTCAGACTTGATGCTTACGCTTGGATTGCTTCTGTCCATTTTTATTGTACGCTGCTCGGTGGTCTTGTTTCCGTACCAGTCGAATGCATCAACAATAATGGTAGTCTCTGCCAGATTAGTGGACGGAAGAGGTACTACTACGAGATTATCCTCGTCCTCCTTGATCTCTGCAATGCGATATGTATCTCCCCATGCAGTAGGATTCTTGTACAGTGCCCTTACCCAGGCTACCTTTTCAGGATCCTCAAAGTTGATATTGAAGGTAAGCGGCTCCTGATACTGTGTGGCATATTCAGGAGTCTCTGTGAGAGACATCTTTACTGCCTTGAATTCTTCCTTTTCTATCTCCTGCCAGAGAGTTGTCTTCGGGAGAACTGTAACGACTACTGATGTCTCAGTCTTTATACCGCCTGCTGTTACCTCAGCAGTAACAGTATAGTCGCCTTCCTTGCTGAATACAGCT